>JAZUHM010000001.1:0-1790 GCA_045641725.1 Bacteroidaceae bacterium
GGCCGAGATGACCGCCACCGAGCGCGTGGCCTGGCAGCGCTACACCTGGCCCGAGGGTCAGCAGGACCAGCGCGTGCTCTTTGACCTCCGCAATGCCATCAGCGACAACGCCACCGACTGCGAGATATACCAGATTGACGAATATACCATCGCCGGCCAGCGCACATCTACCGGATGGTCGCCGCGCTACTCCGTGTATTTTGTGGCCAGATTCTCAAGGCCGATAGCCAAGTGGGTGGTGTCGGAAGACAACCGCGTGCAGCCCGGCAGCCGCCTCAACTCTACCCGAGCTTACGGCGAGGCTGTCATACAGAAAGACGGACAAAAGGAACTCACAGTCAGACTCGCCCTCTCGCCAGTGAGCGTGGACAACGCCATTGCCAACCTCAAGCAAGAGACTCAGGGCCTCAGCTCATTTGACGCAGCCAAAGCCGCCGCACAATCCAAGTGGAACCAGTGGCTCGGCACCATCGATGCAGAACTGATGACCGACAAAGACCGCACCGTCTTCTACACAGCCCTCTATCATGTGCTCTTCGCCCCAATAACCTACAGCGACACCGACGGCAGCTACATGGGCTCAGACCTCGTGGCCCGCAAAGACCCCGACCACACGACCTACACCATCTGGAGCTGCTGGGACACATACCGCAGCTTCCATCCGCTGGCCACGCTAATCCTCCCGCAGATGCAAAAGGACTGGGCAAACTGCCTGCTCAACATCAACCGCGAACAAGGCTTCATGCCAATCTGGCATTTAATGAACACCGAGACCTACACCATGGTCGGAATCTCGTCGGTGCCCATCCTGGCCGACATGTGCCTCAAAGGCTATGTGCCCAGCGAGCAGATGGAGGAAGCATTCCAGGCCATGAAGAACACAATGATGATGGATTTCCGCGGGCTCAACGACATGAAGAAATACGGCTACCTGCCCAACCGAAACAGCGAGTGCGTGTCAATCACAATGGAGTACTGCCTCAACGATTGGAGCGTGGCGCAAGTGGCTAAGAAGCTCGGCCACATGCAGGACTACGAATATTTCCTCAACCGCAGCAAGGGCTACCAGAAACTATACGACCCTGAGACAGGCTTCATGCGTTCCAAGAACGAGAAGGGCGAGTTTCTGCCAGCCGCAGACTTCAAGCCCAACATCCAGACGCGCGACTACACCGAGGGCAACCCGTGGCAATACCTCTGGCTCGTGCCACACGACGTAGATGGCCTCAAGCAACTGCTCGGCGGCGACAAGATATTTGTAGATCGCCTCGACTCGCTCTTCGCTGCCGACAGCGACCTCGGCCACGACTACACCCCCGACATAGCCGGCCTCATAGGCCAGTACGCCCACGGCAACGAGCCCAGCCACCACATCGCGTACCTATATAATTATGCGGGACGCCAGGACAAGACCGCCGAGATTGCGCGCCTCATCATGACCTCGCAATACGACGACACCAAAGACGGCCTCGCCGGCAACGAAGACGTGGGCCAGATGTCGGCCTGGTATGTGCTCTCAGCCATGGGTCTGTATCAGGTAGAGCCATGCGGCGGCCGCTATCAGTTTGGCAGTCCGCTGGTCAGCAAAGCCTCATTCAAGACCGCCTCGGGCAAGACCTTTACCATCATCGCCCACAACAATTCTGCCGACAACATCCACATAATCAAGACAAAACTCAACGGCAAGGCCTACAAAAAGACCCACATCGACTATGCCGCCATACAAAAAGGCGGCACACTCGAATTCTTCATGTGAAAATAAGCACCTAAACCACACCCCCCGCTGCCTC
>JAZUHM010000002.1:0-2087 GCA_045641725.1 Bacteroidaceae bacterium
GGGAGCACCTTATCCCTTTGGCTCGTCGGTCGGATGGGTCTTGCCCTTTTTCATCGAGTTGAATTTATAGACCACATGCAGCAGGGCATAGCGCGGAATGGAATTATACCAAGTCTCGCTGCGGCCCTGAGCGTTGATGACGTTGCGCACATTGGTCAACTGGCCCAGCACATCGTGCATTTCGAGGCGCAGAGTGAGCGGTTTGCCCTTGAGGAACGAGCGCGAGAGACTCAAATCCCACAAAATGTGGTCGTCGTTCATCGTATGGTCGTTATAACCTCGGCGCGAGTTGACGCGGAGGTTGGTGTCGTATTCAAAACCCCACACTATCGGGCCGTTAGACTTGACTCCGTAGTCAAAATCCACGGCACTAACATTGTTGAAATTGGCACGCGAACTATTCTGCAGGCGCCAATTGGCACGGGCGTGGGTTTCGATTGTGTACTTCTGGATGCGATAAGTCAGTTTCAGCCTGTCGGAAATAGAATAATTGTGAACCGCACTGCGCAGAGGCACCAAATCTGCTCCCGCGCCGTCGGAGATATAATCCACATTGTGGTCGTAGGTGGCGCGCATGTGGTTCTCCAGTGTCAGGCGGTCCTTCTTATCCAGCGAACGGCTGAAATTAAAACCACCGTTGGTCGTCCAGTTGCCATTGATGTTGCGAGGCTGGTAGGTGGTGACACCAGTTGTGCGGTCGTAGGTCGTAGTGTTTCCGATAAGGTTCTCGCTCACCCCCCAGTAGGCATAAACTCCATAGTTCTGCATGTGCTTTGCATTGCTGTATTGAAAACGGAAGTCAATGCTGTGATTGTGAATATTCCTGAGGTTCTTGTTGCCCTTGGAGATGAAGAGCGGGTTAGTATCGTCGGTGATATCAAGCAGATAACTCATCGACGGAAGATTGGTCGAGTAGTTATATCTCAGTTCAACGGCAGAGAGCACACCGTTGTTGTTTCTTCTGCGGGTAAGTCCCACGATTGGGTCAAGCGAGGTGAGGTCGGCATGAACTTTCTTGCCATTATTAGAACGAGTGTCCATAATTGTCTGGCGCGAGATGTTCATTTGCAGCGATGTTTCAAAAGCCCAATAGCCTCCCAAAGCCAAACGCCCACTAACCGACGGGCGCTGATTAAATGACGTCGATTTGGTGTGATAAGTATTGTTGATATCCAGCGCTACAAGCATGGAATCGCGCGTTGACGGCAACTGTCCCAGCGGGTGAGCGTCGAAATTGTCCCATCCTGCGATAGAATCCAGACGATAGCGCTCAGGATGATTCTTGTTTTCATAATAATATACATTATAGCTGAAGTCCAGGCCGCCCGACTTGCCGAAGCCACTCTTCTTGCCGAAATTATTTGTCTTGCCAAACTCCATACCATAATACAATCCGCCATTAAGCGACAGCGAATACGACGGCGCCACGGTATAAACGTTCTGCTTATCTACCGAACTCGTCTGCCTGTTATCCAAGGTGTAGTGCTGGAAATTCTCACTGTGATTATTGCTATAACTAAAACCATAGTTTGCATTCATAGAATTGCCGAATATCGGCGAGCGGAACCACGCGTTGCCATGGCTACTGAGGTCTGTATTTGTACTTAGCGACTGCGTGGCGTTGAGCACGGTGTTTATCCTCATAGCCTCGAGGCGCGGACTGCCCATTGGCAAGAACAGGCTGTCGAGCGATGCGCAGCGATACGAATCCTGCGGGTCGCCATTGAATGTGGCGCTGAGCGAACTGTTGCTGCCACGGCGACGAGTGTAGCTACCTTGGAGCGGACTGAAATCAAGCCAGGCGTTTTTCAAGTGGAAACCGGCCCAGTTGTTCCAATTTACCGTGGTAGAGGTATTGCGACTCTCTCCACGGGAACGGCTGTAGGTGTCGCCCGAAGTAAGATAGGTTGCCGAGGTTGTCTCGTTCATATCCAGGTCGTTCACATGCTCTATCGTGGCACCAAGACGGGCGTCAACCTTTTCTGGCACGGAATACATCGCTCGGAATCCGCCCGTCTTCACTCTGTGCAGGCCCTGAGGCGCATTATCGCCCCACCAGGAGCCATCATCGTTGGCACCGCCGCGCT
>JAZUHM010000003.1:0-2916 GCA_045641725.1 Bacteroidaceae bacterium
ACTCCCCTTTAACTCCCCTTTAACTCCTTAAAAATAATAACTCCTTAAAAATTTCAACGCCAAAAACCTTCAACCATGAACTATAAAGTTTCAATCGTCACCCCGTTCCATAATGTAGATATGGATATGTTTGGCAACTGCGCCAAGTCTGTACAAAACCAAACCATTGGATTTGAAAATATTCAGTGGATTATTGTGGTACACAACTGCAAGGCGGGATACATGGAGACGCTGACAGAGATGTTTGGCGGCTACGACAATATCCTCATAAAAGAACTCAACAACGAGGCCAGGACCCCATCGTCGCCACGCAACCACGGCACCACATTTGCCACCGCCCCATACATAGCATACCTCGATGGCGACGACAGCTATACACCCGATTGCCTTGAGGTGGCAGTGAACGAGGCCATCAACACACAGTCGGACATCGTGTGGTTTCGTCGCGAACTGGAGAAAGAAAGCCCCGACGTGGAGATGCCCGCTGCCAAATGCCTGTGGGACAACACAAAAGAGCGCATCATCATAGAGCACAACAACTGGGACGACACAAAAATGTTTAGCGGCCCATTTGGTTTTGCCACATCATTTCTATACGACCTGAATTTCTTGCGCTCGCACAATCTTGAGTTCAGCGAGACAATGCTCTTTGGCGAGGATTTTCTGTTTGTGATAGAGTCGTCAGCCCAGGCACAACGCATCTGCTATCTGCCCCAGCACATTGGCTACCACTATTTTGTAAACAGCGGGTCTATGGTGCAAAATCCCCAAAAGACAGCCGAACAGCTTATTCAGTATTCCGAAGGCTATCGCGACTACTTCAATGTGATGCGAAACTACGGCATCGACCCACAGGAGCAGATACAAATGCAGTGCGGCATGATTGTGGGACGCTTTATACTGGGCTCGCCGCAACTCACCGTTGAGGAACGCCGCAAGATAAAAGACATACTAGGGTCCTTTGTGAGCAGTATGTATATGCTGCCACCCAACAAACTAATCGGCGCACAAGAAAGAAACATAATGTTCAGTTTGGCGCAGGACGTGATTCTAAACCCAGAGAATCCAGGCGGCACAATGCTCCGCATGATGCTCGACGGACTCAACGAAATGAGCAACATACTGCAGAAGAATGCCGCCACCGACTTTGGCCGCCGATACAACTTCAAGGGCATCAAGTCTGTAGAAGCATTTCAGTATCGCATACCGCTCACCAACGCCAACTACTACAAGCCGCTGATAGACCTGCAGACCCGCGTGGGCGAGACACAAATACTGACAGAAGAACCCATCCACCGCTACTACCGCACCCCGCAGGGCAACCTCGTGCCAAGCACCCCGTCCCACTCACACAAGTTCGCCGAATGCCTGGCCTCGCTGCTCAACGGCAAAAACAACCTGCTCGTGGCCAGAAGCATGCCCGTCACCGGCAAGACCAACGACAATGCCGAGATAGACACCCTGCCCAGCGCCACTGTCAAGGACTATTTCTCGCAACACCTCTACAAGGGAGGCGTGCAGACAGCCAAAATGTCATCGTCCTTCGAGACCTATTTCAAACAAGACAACTCGGCCGACAACTATCAGGACATCATGCAAGACGCACTGATGAACCCAGACATAGAGCAGATCGTGAGTTTCAACACCGAGGAACTGCTCAAAGCATTCCGCACACTTGAAGACAACTGGCAGGCGATGGTAGAACAGATGCCGCAGAGCGCTCGCCGAGACGAGGTGCAGCAGATACTTTCCCAAGGATTTGACACCCCCGTCGCCAAGCGTCTGTGGCCCAAAGTTGAGCGCATCGTGGCATTTGGCGCAGGCGAACTGTATGAGTCATTCCACGAGCTAAAGCGCTACACCGACGGAGTGGCACACAACCACGGCTACTATTTCACCGAAGAGACAATCTTTGGCAAAGCCGTGGCAGACGACTCCGACCTGTTTGAGTGCATCCAGAACTACAACCTCTACGAGCTGGAGCCCGTGGCCTCACTCGACGACGCACGCCCCCTGCTGTGGAGCAGCGTCAGCTTAGGCGTACCTTATTATATAGTAGTCACCAACCACGCCGGCCTCTACCGCTACCAGACCGACCACTCCGTCTGCCCCTCCGAAATCACCCCCCAATCAATCAAGTTCACGATTTATTAGACTCGTGAACAGAGAACAAAGAATAGAGCACAGAAAATAGAAAATAAAGAACAGATAATAACAAATGCCGCCAACCATTGATTGGCGGCATTCGTTTTTTTGAGACCATGCTAAAAAACGAATTAGCGCAACCACACATACAATATAATAATATATAAAGTGGGTGTATATAACCACAATATTTCCATTATAAAAATTCCATAAACGCAATCATTTTTCCCAAATTCTACATCAATTTCTTTGTTATTCAAGATTTTTTTATAATTTTGCATCATCTATGTTCTGCTGAAAGCCTTGGGCGGGAAGCGGGAATAGATACATATTCGTAAAAAGGCGTAACTGAGCGCTTTGGTTTTGACGATGTAAGAACTTCGCAACCTCTAACTGTCTGTCAAGAACAAAGCAACGGGAGCGCCCCTTGGGATGTATTATAAGTCCTTATTGGCTGCTGACCATTCGTGGTTATCAGTCATAAGTGGGATTATTATATACATCATACGTGGGGCTTTCAGCGTTGCTCGTTTCGACTAACAGGGCAATGCGAAGGCCTTAACACGTGGAACGGGCATCAGAACTGGCTCCACGTTTTTTTTGTCTATGTTCAAAAACTAACCCCCTAAAAAGGCTCAGTGGAAATTTAGTGGGGGTAAGCATAAATCTTTGCAAGTCTGAAGAGGAAGAACTTTTCGTCGACAATGCCTCTTAGTGAAGCTCTAAACGCCTTGATTTTTGCATTGAAAGATTCAGCAGCTGCGTTAGAGG
>JAZUHM010000004.1:0-3096 GCA_045641725.1 Bacteroidaceae bacterium
CTGGGCAACATCGACGGCTCGCATCCGCAGGGCGCCAAGCTCGATGCGCAGTGTGTGGTGGCCACCACTCGCAGTCTCTATGAACTGGCGCACAGACTCGACTCCACCCGCAGTGTGGGATTTGCCGATGCGAGCTTCGGCATGCGCACTCCCGAACTGCGCCAAGGCGAGCATTTTGACTATTTTGCCTTTAACGCCTACAACGGATGGTATAGCAACTGCAAGACACCCGAGGGCGCTGCCAAATTCTCGGCCACCCTCGACCGCCTCCACCAGCGCGCCCCCATTACCGCGATCACAGAGTATGGCTCGGGCTCCAATCCCTATTGCCACTCGCTGCAGCCAGAGCTGACCACCAAGCCATCGGTGGGCGGAGCGCGCCACGATGAGGAATGGGGCAATATCGTCCACGAGCGCCACTTGCAGGCCCTTGAGAACGCGCCCTGGCTGCAATTTTCCACGGGCTGGATATTGTTTGATTTCGCAGTAGGCGCCCGCCACGAGGGCTATATGCTGTCGGACAACCAGCTTGATGCTGCCCCCGACAGCGCCTATCTCTATCTTAACGACAAAGGCATCGTGAGCCGCGACCGCAGTGTGATGAAGGACGCCTATTACCTCTATCGCGCCAAGTGGAACAAGCAGGCACCCACCATACACATCACGTCAAGTCGATTCAAGGAAATCCCATCAGACTCTGTCACAATCAAAGTATATAGCAACCTCACCAATCTCACGCTTGCCCAAAACGGCCGCGTGGAGCAAATCCTGACAACCTCGGGCGAACCAACCGGCGTGGTGTGGACCTTTGCGCCGCTGCCGCTCTGCGAAATCCGACCCACCGATGTCTTCACCGTCACAGGCCGCGACTCTCAGGGCCGTCTCCACACCGCCACCGCCGCATTCTCTCGCGCCGCCGCTACGGCCAAATAGCCGGGCTATAAATATGCGGTAATTTTGCATAAGTTTGCGGCATTTTCCAGGCGTGTGGGGTCTTGTGAATATTTATTACCATGCGCTGCATAAAAGGTTGATTTTGAGGTGCGAAAGCATGCATAATTTTAACATATTTGCTTGCAAATCTAAAAAAAATACACTAATTTTGCCACAAGATTGGGGTATTGCCCCCTTTTTATGATGTAAAAACTAAAAAACATTATATTATGAGATTATTCAACCGTCAATTTCTGCTTGGCTCAGCAACCGCGATTGCGTTGCTGTGCACACTGACATTGGGCAGTTGTAAGGACAATGTGGACGACAGCGACATGTACACCTTTACAGGCCAGACAGTCACCAAGTTCCTTGCCGACAACCCCGATGAGTTCTCCGAGTTTGCCTACCTCCTCACCCGAGTGCAGCTCAGTCCGAAATCAAAATCTACAGTTTACGACCTGCTGTCGGCTCGCGGCAACTACACCTGCTTTATTCCCGACAACAAGACCCTGCAGCACTATCTGGATTCAATCAACCAGGTAAAAGACTACGATATCACCCAGATTAGTGACTCTGTGGCCGCCTACATTGTGCGCAATGCCATTATCGACAACAAAAACAACGAGGCATATAAGTCAACCGACTTCCAGATCGGCGCCCTCGAGACTACCAATATGGACGACCGCTATATCACCATCGCATTCAACGTAGATGACGACGGTACCACCGCCACATATATCAACGACAAGTCGCGCGTCATTATGTTTGACCGCGAGCTCACCAATGGCGTGGTGCACCAGGTTGACCATGTGGTAGAACTCTCTACCGCCACTCTGCCTGCGCTGCTCGGCCAGACAGAGAACACTCGCATCTTCTCATACCTGCTCGAAGTTACCTCGTGGGCAGACTCAATGCAGCAGTATCGCGACGATTATTATGAGTACAACCACCCAGAGACCGGCCTCGACCAGAACGGCTCAACCGTTAAATGCCCAGAGCACCGCTATATCGGCTACACCGCCTTTGTAGAGAGCGACCAGATTTTCCACGAAAAGTGGGGTATCGACCTCCCTGTAGTGGTTAACGGCATTGTGACCAACAAGGAGACCATTCTCAAGCAGATCGAGGCAAAGTGCGCCGAGGTTTATAGCAACACCAACAGCGACCTGCGCAGCGAGGACAACGCCGTCAACCAGTTTGTGGCTTACCACCTCCTGCCCGAGCGCATTGCATGGGACAAACTCGTAATCCACTACGCCGAAATGGGCTACTCATACAAGAATCCAAGCCAGCTCACCATCGACTGCTTTGAATATTACGAGACCCTCGGCAAGCACCGCCGCCTCGTAAAGCTCACCGAAGGCTCGCAGACCAAGGGCAAGCGCCTCAACCGCTATGTCAGCAAGCGCGACCTCACCGACTTTACTGAGATAACCGTGCCAATACCAGGCACATTGATTATGGAGACCCCTGAAGGCATCGACAACAACGCCCTCAACGGCTTCTTCTACCTCATCGACGACATGCTGCTCTACACCGACGACGTGCCAAACAAGGTGCCCAACGAGCGCCTGCGCTGGGATATCGGTTCGCTCATGCCAGAGCTCATTACCAATGGCTATCGCCGCCCAATGTCCTCGGCCAACTCGACTGTGCACATCCCACAGGGCTATTTCAAGAACTTTGACCTCGACAAGGCCTGTCGCTACAACTACCTCAGCGGCTATGGCACCACTTGGCCCGACTATCAGGGCGACGAGCACAACGTGACCGGCCAGTACGATATGACCATCAAGCTTCCGCCAGTGCCATACGAAGGTACTTGGGAAATCCGTTGGGCCGTGCCGACATTCGACAGCCGTGGTATGGCACAGCTCTATTTCGGTACCAACAAGAAAAACCTCACCGCCATCGGTCTGCCGCTTGACCTCCGCCTGCGCCCAACCAACCCGTCTATCGGCTGCGAAATGGACGGCGATGACGAAGACCTCAACGACGAAAACGACAAGATGATGCGCAACCACGGCTATATGAAGCCACCTATGCACGACGGTATTGCCAACGGTGGAGCAGTAAAGGAGTCACTGCGCAACACCACAGCCTACAGCGCATATCTCCGCTTGCGCAAGATTATCTACACCGGCACACTTAAACCAGGCG
>JAZUHM010000005.1:0-3863 GCA_045641725.1 Bacteroidaceae bacterium
CCATTCGCCTCTTGATAAAAGATGAGTGCGCTCCTGATTTCTTGCTGCATCTTGACGAAGTTGCCCCGCATGAATACTATGAGCGCGTGCCGCTCAAGAGTGGAATGGACGTGTTTGAACACGGTCAGATTTTGCCCAAGACAGAGATAGTGCTCACTGCGGCCATGATAAGGTTTGCGGCCTTGATGCAGCAGCGCGGTGTCGGTGCATATCGTGCTTGCGCCACGTCGGCATATCGCGACGCAGCAAATGGAGCCGAGGTGATGGCCAGGGTAAATGCCGCCAGCGGACTGAATGTCGAGATAATTCCTGGCGCAGAAGAGGCTCGCATTACTCGCTGCAGCTATCAGGTGCCGGCGCAATGGCAAGATGATGCCCTGATGTTTGTGGATGTTGGCGGCGGCAGCACCGAAGTCAGCCTGCTGATTGGCGGTGAAGAAAAATACAGCCACTCCTTTCAAATCGGCTCGATGAGATACCTCTGCGGTATCCAGGATTCCGCTCAGGAGCAGATGCTTGACCAGACAATTATCGACATTGCCCGCACCTATGGCCGTGTTCATTATCTCGGAGTGGGCGGTTGTGTAAAGTTTATGAATAAATACCTCAACGGCAAACGTGAAGGCAATACTATCCGTGTGGCAGAAATGCAGGCCGTGTATGAGGATTTGAAGACAAAAAGCGTTGACGAGATAGTGGAGGCCTATAGTTTGCCCCACGAGCGCGCCGACATTCTTACACCGGCCTCGTCAATATTCTTGAGGATAGCCCATAATGTAGGAGCGACTGAAATCACCGTGCCCTCCATCGGCGTGAGAAATGGAATCCTGACGGAATTGTTCAGGCAAAATGCAGTTGCAGATTTTTAGTATGTAATTTGTTTTTGGGCTGTTGTGATATGCCTATTCGTTGTCAGATTTGCGCACGGCCTTGAGAATAGATTCAATCTTGATGAGGTCTTGGCAAATATCGTTTATCTCGGCGGTGTCGTGTACGAGCACTGTGAGCTCGGCGTGGAACAAACCCTTGTCTGTCTGTATGTTAAGTCCTTTGACGTTGAGGCCGCGGTGCTTGAAGAGCGACTCTGCTATGTGGAAGAGCGTGCCCATTTTGTCAACACCCTCTACATGTATGTGTGTCTCGAAGAGGTGGCCGCGGTGCATGTCCCATTTCACGGCTACGATGTTGTTGCCAAACTGTGTCTTGAGTTTTGTGGCTTCTTCACACTCGCGCTTGTGGATGGTGAATGTCTGGGTGGTGTCGTCGATGTAGCCGAGTGCATCGTCGCCCGGGATAGGCTTGCAGCATGGCGCAATAATGCAGTTGTCGATGTTGAGCTCGTTGATGGCAAACACCTTCTTGCGGTTGATGCTGCTGATAAACTCTTGTGCCGATGCTGTAGGTTTTGTGGCGTCGGTGTTTAACTCTTTGTTGCCGATAAATGGCAAGATGTTGCGCCACGAAAGCTTGGCGCTTTTCTTACCTTGTATTATATTAAGGTCGTCCTCGGTGAGCAGAATTGTGCCGTCGGCGATGTCAAGCAGTAGTTTTGCCGATGTTGTGCGCTGGTGGTAGATGCGCAGTCGGTCGAGTATGTTGGCATTGTATTCCGACTGGTGTTCCTCGAGGAACTGCTGCAGAATTTGTTCGCCTTTCTTCTCTTTTTCGCGGTCTTGTTTGCGCAGATATCCCTGAATCTTGCTCTTTGCTTTGGCCGTGGTGGCGTGGTTGAGCCATTCGTGCTTGATTTGCGGAGTGCGCGCTGTCAGGATTTCCACCTGGTCGCCCGAGTTGAGGACGTGGGTGGCTGGCACGAGTTTGTGGTTAACCTTGGCGCCAATGCAGTTGGTGCCTAAGAATGAGTGGATGGAGAATGCGAAGTCGAGCGCTGTGGCGCCTGTGGGCATCGTCTTGATTTCGCCCTTTGGTGTGAAGACGATAATCTCTGATGCAAAGAGGTTCAGCTTGATTGTATCGAGAAGATCGATGGAGTCTGGCTGTGGGTCGTCAAGGATTTCCTTGATTGTGTGAATCCAGTTGTCCATCTTATCGTCGTTGCTTGCATTGGGGTCTTGCAGCTTGTATTTCCAGTGGGCGGCGAGTCCGTGCTCTGCTATTTCCTGCATTCGCTCAGAGCGTATCTGCACCTCTACCCAGTTGCCGTGGTTGGCCATGAGCGTGAGGTGAAGGGCCTGATAGCCGTTGGCCTTGGGGTGGTTTACCCAGTCGCGGGTGCGGTCGGGGTGGTGAGTATAGATGCGGGTGAGCGCTACATAGATGTTGAAGCAGGTGTTTACCTCGTCTTCGCCTGGCTTGGGTTTGAAGATGATGCGCGTGGCAAGGATGTCGAATATTTCTTCAAACGAGACGTGCTTGTTTTGCATCTTCTTCCATATGGAATAAGGTGCTTTGATGCGTGCGTTTATTTCGTAGGTAAGCCCCAGAGAATCGAGGGCAGTTCTGATAGGCTCGGTAAATTCCTTAAACACCGAGTCGCGCTCGCTTTGTGTGGCTGCAAGCTTGTCTTGAATCATCTTGTAGTCGTCGGGGTGCTCGTATTTAAAGCTGAGATCTTCGAGTTCAGTCTTTATCTTGTTGAGACCGAGGCGGTCGGCCAATGGAGCGTAGATGTATAGGGTTTCGCCGGCGATTTTATATTGCTTGCTTGGCAGCATTGACTCCAGGGTGCGCATGTTGTGGAGACGGTCGGAGATCTTGATAAGGATTACTCTGATATCTTCACTCATGGTGAGTAGCAGTTTTTTGAATGTCTCTGCTTGCAGCGAGGCGCGCTCGCCAAAGATGCCGCCCGAGATCTTGGTCAGTCCCTCAACGATGCTGGCAATTTTTGTGCCAAAGAGGTTTTGGATATCCTCGTAGGTGTATTCTGTGTCTTCAACCACGTCGTGGAGCAGCGCAGCGCAGATGCTGGTGGAGCCCAATCCAATCTCGCCGCTCGCAATTTGTGCCACGGCAATGGGGTGCATGATATATGGTTCGCCAGAGCGGCGGCGCACACCTTTGTGAGCCTGCTTGGCAAAGTTGAAAGCACGCGTTATGATGTCCACCTTCTTGCGGTGGTTGGAGGCGAGATATGTGTCGAGCAGCTTGCGGAAAGCGTTGTAGATAAGTTCCTCTTCCTGTGATTCGAGGTCTTGCTGCTGCTGTGCGTCGAGTGGTTTCATAGTGTTGATGGTGTCAAAGGTGTCTATGAGGTCTTAGGAGTAGGAGATGGGGTTGCGCGGGGTGGGGCTATTTTACTTTAAGTTTCTGGCCGGGTTTCAGGCGGTCGCTGGTGAGGCCGTTTTTCTTTTTGAGCTCAGCCACGGTGGTGCCGTTGCGCTTGGCAATCTTGCTGAGGTTGTCGCCGCTCTGCACGGTCACCTGCTTGCCTTTGCCCTTGCTCTTGGAAGTGTTGCTTTTGCCTTTGCCCTTGCTGTTTCTGCCTTTGTCATGGCTGCTGGTTGCCTTAGTGGTCTTGGCTGGAGCAGGGGTCCTTACTTCTTCGTAGCTGTCGTCGTTGTTTACTTCTGCGGTTTGCTGGACAAGGGTATTGCTTACCATTGTGCTGTCAGTGCCGGTAGCTACTGGGGCAGGGGTGTAATATTTGTAGAGCGAGTCTTCGATCTCCACGAATTTTGCGGCCAGTTCGGCAGGCAGAGTGATTGTGCAGTTGATTCTTGAACCAGGAATGAAGTCGCTTTTGTATTGTGGGTTGAAGCCTCTGACCTCTTCTACGTCAATGCCCAGGCCTTCGGCTATCTGGTTCATTCGCCAGTCGTAGTAAGTTACGAGGGTGTCGATCTCGAGAGGCTTGACCACTTTGCGAGGCTTGATGTTGTGCTGGCTGTAGTTGTTCATAA
>JAZUHM010000006.1:0-3266 GCA_045641725.1 Bacteroidaceae bacterium
CAAAGGCACTACCCCCGAGGAAGTGGGCGAAGTGACCACCCGCAACGGCATGAAGATCTTTTTCTAAAGAAGTTAAATTTTAAAGAGTTATAGAGAAGTTAAAGGGGAGTTATCGCTTCGCTCAGGGAGTGAACGGACGATACCAACACCTAGGTTGGCGCCTTTCGTAGTTTGGCGCGACCCGCGCCGAACACCGACCGCAGTGCTTCGAGCGACAGCCTCAATTGCTGCTCGGTGCGGAACGCACCCTGCTGCGGGCGGGGCTGACTGTTAAGAGTTTACTCTTAGAAGGCAGCCCCGCCTGCAGCAATAGCCGAAAGGCGCAAGTCTGTGACAAACTTTTTGATCACATGTTTTGATTATTTTTTCAAACGCCCTCAGTTAATTTCCACTAACCGATTTTATTCCGCATATTTAAGAGTGCGAATCTGGTACTGATGTTCAATTATGGTGTCAGGGGTGCCTGGGTCATCTTCGTCGTCATAAGTCTGCACTTCTACGCGCCTTACATAGCGCTTGGTCCAGTTGTTATGACTATCGCGCTCCTTGACGATATACTCGTAGGTGATGTCAAACTTAACGCCCTCGCTATAACCAACGGTCACGACCTTGGCGAGTTCGCCCTCGGCGTCATATATAAAAGTCTGCTCGTTGTCGCCACTGAGTTCTCCCTCATAGTCAACCGTAAAGGTCTTAACGCGATTGCCCTCATAACTATAGCCATAAGTATAGCTCATGGCACCATTATCGCCTGCGCTGAAAGCCAGTGAGATAATGCGTCCCTGCTCATCGCGCTTAATGCCAGACTTCTTAAAACGCGCCATCTCGTTGGCAATCCACTCACCTTTTTCATTAAAAGCGAGCTGTTCCTCATAGAGAAAGCCTTCTTTGGTCTGCTTTGAGTTGGAGAGATAATTCTTAATCACAACAGAGGTCACCTTGCCGTAGATTCCGTTCGTCATAAGGTCTGGAGAGGCATAGGGAGAGTCCTGTTCTGCCACGGCGGCCTCGGCAACGGTTGAATCTGCCACGTTTGTAGAATCGGTGTCACCACCATTCTTTGAACTCTGGCCACAACTGCCCATCATAAGAGCCGCAGCCACAAGAAGGAAAAGAGTCTTTTTCATATCGTATAGTTTTGGAATTATTAAATTCAGCAAGGAACAGCCTCACGAGGCAGACCGCGGCAAACTGCCCTACAAAGGATAGTTCTCGAAGTCGTATAGCACCGTGGAAAGGTATCTTTCGCCGGTGTCGGGCAGGATGGCCACAATCACCTTGCCTGCATTCTCAGGGCGCAGGGCAAGTTTGCGCGCGGCAGCCACAGAGCAGCCCGACGAGATGCCCACCAGCAGGCCTTCGGTGGCAGCCAACTGGCGCGAGGTGAGTATTGCGTCGTCGTTTTCCACAGTCAGCACTTCGTCCACCACATCTGCGTTGTAGGTCTTGGGCACAAAGCCGGCGCCGATGCCTTGTATCTTGTGCGGGCCGGGTTGTCCGCCCGAAAGAACGGGCGAAGTGGCAGGCTCAGCGGCCACTACCTTGATATTAGGGTTCAGTTCCTTGAGGCGCTTGCCAGTGCCCGAAACGGTGCCGCCTGTGCCGGCGCCGCCAACAAGGATATCCACCTTGCCATCGGTATCGCGCCATATCTCCTCGGCTGTTGTCTTGTAGTGGGCCTGAGGATTGGCAGGATTTTCAAACTGTTGCAGAATTACCGAGCCAGGTATCTGCTCCTTGAGTTCGTTGGCGCGGTTGATTGCGCCTTTCATGCCATCCTTGCCGGGAGTCAGCTCCACCTTAGCGCCATAGGCCTTGACCAGATTGCGGCGCTCCACCGACATAGTGTCGGGCATGGTGAGAATAAGTTGGTATCCGCGCACGGCGCTCACGAATGCCAATCCCACGCCTGTGTTTCCCGAGGTCGGCTCGATGATTGTAGCGCCAGGGGTAAGGATTCCCTTTTCCTCGGCGTCGAGAATCATGTTGAGAGCCACGCGGTCTTTCACGCTGCCGGCGGGGTTAAAATACTCCAGCTTGGCTACGATTGTGGCTTTTACGTCTTTGGTTGTGCTATATGCAGCAAGCTCCAACAGTGGGGTGTTGCCTACGAGGTCTGTAAGTTTCTTAGCTATCATAATTTCGTGATTTTAACAATGAGGTTAGTATATATTTATGGGTTGGTGGTGCAAAGATATTAAATTTTTGCGAAAGCCTGCTCCAAATCTGCAATAATATCGTCAATATGCTCTACTCCGATAGAAAGTCTCACGGTTGAAGGGGTAATCTTCTGTTCTGCCAGTTCCTCGGGGCTGAGTTGCGAATGGGTAGTGCTGTAGGGGTGAATCACGAGGCTCTTAACGTCTGCCACATTGGCCAGAAGCGAGAAAATCTGCAGAGCATCGATAAACTTCCAGGCCTCTTCCTGGCCGCCGTCTATCTCAAACGTAAAGATAGAACCTGCGCCCTTAGGGAAATACTGGCTATAGAGCGCGTGGGTAGGATGCGAAGGCAGCGAAGGGTGAGAAACGCTCTTGACCTTGGGGTGATTGGCAAGATAATCAACCACCTTGAGGGCATTCTCCACATGACGCTCTATGCGCAGCGGCAGTGTCTCGACTCCCTGCAGCAATATCCATGCATTAAACGGGCTGATGCATGCGCCGGTGTCGCGGAGCAGCACCGCACGGATGCGGGTAACAAACGCCGCTGCGCCTGCCACGTCGGCAAACACGGCTCCGTGGTACGATGGGTCGGGCTTGGCCAGAGTGGGATACTTGTCGGCGTTGGCCTTAAAGTCAAAACTGCCGGCATCTACGATCACGCCGCCCAGACTCGAGCCGTGGCCGCCTATAAACTTGGTGGCAGAGTGCACCACCACGTCGGCGCCGTGCTCAATAGGGCGGAAAAGAATCGGGGCAAACGTGTTGTCCACAATCAGCAGCGTCTGGTGCTTGTGGGCAACGGCAGCAATGGCGTCGATGTTGATAACGTCTGAATTAGGATTGCCAAAAGTCTCAACATACACGGCCTTTGTGTTGGGCTTGATGGCCGCCTCGAGTGCGTCGAGATCGCTTGGGTCAACGATGTCGTAATCAACGCCCTGCGTAGAGAGCGTGTGGGTTATCAGGTTGTAGCTGCCGCCGTAGAGATTGTTGGCAGCCACGATATGGTCGCCGTTCTGCGCAATATTCTGCAAGGCATAGGTTATCGCCGCAGCACCGCTGGCCACCGCCAGACCAGCCACACCACCCTCCAGGGCAGCC
>JAZUHM010000007.1:0-4423 GCA_045641725.1 Bacteroidaceae bacterium
CTCTGCGTGATGCTGCGGTAGGCTGCCTCGTTGCCGAGCAGTTCGTGCACCATCTGGTGCTCGCTGCGGGAGTGGGAGAGTATATCTATAAAATTGATTACCAATACATTCAGTTCGTTGTCCATCAGGTTGGAGAACTGCTGCAGGAGTTTGTCGGCGCCGAAGGAGTCATTGATTTTGTGGTAGGAGAATTTCTCCTTGCGGCGGTATCTGTAGAGCAGAGTGCCAATGAGTTGCTCCTCGTTGAGGTTCTTGCCCTCGTCTTCGTCCTCGTCCACCCAGAGGTCGGGGTACATCTCTTTAATCTGCGCGGGCATTAGTCCTGAGCAGATGGCGTTGCGGGCGTATTGCGTCACGGTGGGCAGGATGCTGTAGTAGAGCTCTTCGTCGATGTTGAAGAGTCCTGACAGTTCGGTCCAGAGCATGCGCCACTGGTCGTAGCGGAGATTGTCGAAGATGATGAGGAATGTTTTTTCGCCCTTGTCGAGCAGCGGAAAGACCCTGTCGCGGAAGATGTCGGGGCTCATCATCGGTTTGCTCTTGGCAGAGCCGTCTATCCACGTCTCGTAGTTCTGGCGAATGAATTTGGCAAAACCGCCGTTGGCCTCTTGTTTCTGCATCTTGAGCATCTCGCTCATTTCGCTCTGGGCCTCTTGCAGCTGCAGTTCCCAATAGACGAGCTGTCGGTAGATTTCCTTCCAGTCGTCGGCGGTGCGTGCGTCTTGTATGAGCATGCCGAGGTCCATAAAGGCCTTGCGGTATCCGGTCTGCGTTACTTCGTTTAGGATTTCCTGTTTATGGATGTTCTTTTTGAGGGTCAGCAGAATCTGATTGGGGTTGACGGGCTTGATGAGGTAGTCGGCGATTTGCGAGCCGATGGCCTGTTCCATGATGTCCTCCTCCTCGCTCTTGGTGACCATCACGATGGGGATAGAGGGCTCTATCTGCTTGATGCGGCTGAGGGTCTCGAGTCCGCTGAGGCCGGGCATGTGCTCGTCAAGCAGGATAAGGTCAAACGACTCCTGGCTAAAGAGATCTATGGCGTCGGCACCGTTGGATGCCTTGACCACCTCGTAGCCTTTTTTCTCGAGAAAAATGATATGGGCGCGCAACAACTCTATTTCGTCGTCCACCCAGAGAAGTCGTCCGTTGGTCATGGGAAGTTGAATTTTGAATTAAGAATTTTGAATTATGAGTGCAGAGGGGGGAGTAGTGTTGTGAAGAGTAGCCGAAGATAGAAATCCTATTCTCTATCAACTATTAACTTTTCACTCTTAACTTTTAACTATCTAGTACCACTCGCCGCCGCCATCGTCGTCGTAGTAATCGTTGTCGTCGGAGTTTGCGGCCTTTTCGTCGTCCACCTCTTCATACTCGTCCCAGATGAAGTTGTCGGGCATTTGGTCGAGCTTGAGCTCCGGCTTAACCTGCGACGGTTTGTAGTGCTGCTGGTAGAAGTCGGCGTATTGTCCCCAGCTGTATTTAAAGCCAATCAGTTTGAGATTGTGGTCTGAGATTATCACAGGCTCCACCTTGAACTCAGCGCTCTTAAACACGCTGTCGGTCATCAGCTGCTGTTCGTAGGCGTGTGCCTCGTCGAAGCTGTAGAATCCCGGTATGCGCATCTGGTTGAGGCCGCGCTCGTCGTAGAGCTGCACGTCGAAGTTGCGCACGAGGAAGTTGGTGAAGTTGAAGCGCGAAATCTCGTAGAGCAGTCGGCCCTCGTCGATGGAATCGCGGCTGTAGGTAAGTATAAAGGTATAGTCGGTGCGGCGCTCTGGCGAGAGGGTGTCGTTCTTGAGCGCTTCCTGAGTCTCGTCGCCCGTTTGCTGGTTGCGCAGCGCCATGAGGTCTTCGATGCTGAAGCCACCCGCTGGCACTCGGCCCTCGTCGATGCCCTTGACCATCATGCCGGCTATGTCGCTGATCTTGTCTTGCGGATAGTCTTTCACCACCTGGCGCATGCCGCTCACAAATCCGTCGAGGTCGTGCTCGAGCAGTTTGCCCATGGCTGAGAAGAAGATGAACTTAGGTCGGTTCTCGCCCTTGGGGAATCGCTGTTCTGACACCTCGCAGTTTTGGGTGATAGTGCGTACGTCGCCGACTTTATAGGCTTCGTAGGTCGCCACATAGAGCGAGTCTTCTATGTGTTTGCCGAATCGTGCATTTTCTTCGTAGAACGGGTCGTTGATGAGCAGAGTGTATTTGCTCTCGGGGAATTCTGCCGTCAGTCGCGACTTGTAGCTCTGGTAGTCTTCGCGCTGTCCCCAGTGCAGTTCGAGCAGATACATGTGGTAGAGCAGCTCGTCCATCGGCTGGAACTCAGGATAGTTGTTGAGGCAGCGCAAGAGGGTGCGCTTTGCCAGCGGATAGTCGTCGAGATAGTCCTTTTCGATTACGCCGGTTTCGTAGAGCGCTTGCTTGAGCAGGGTGTCGGATTCTGCCATTTTCTCTGGTGTGAGCGGCAGTTGGTTGAGATAATATTCGCGGGTCAGTTTCTCGTCGGTGTCCTTGCCCTTGCTTTTTTTGTCCTTTTTGCCAACGGCGGTAGAGTCGGATGCGATGGAGTCGTTGCCCATGCCACGCTGGGCATTGTCGATAGAATCCTGCTTGTCGTAGTCTATGCCCGAGTTGTCGATGTTTGCGAGCACAGTCTTGTTGCTTCGGCGCCAGTGGTCTTCGTTTTTGCGTGTGCCCCATTGGCGCTGGAAGAGGTCTTTGCCCTGCATCACGGTCTGCTGGTTGTAGAAATACCAGTCGGCTCCGTCGTTGGCGTTGGCCGTGTTTGACGGAGTCTTATTGCTTTGCGACTTCTCGTCGTCGCGGTCGTTGGCGTTGCCTCTGTTGGCGCGGTTGTTGGCAATAGAGTCGGCCTGCTTGGCCTTGAGTTCCTTCTGGCGCTGTTTCTCGAGCTCGATGGCCTTGTCGATTACGGCGAGGCGCTCGGCTTCGGGCATGGCAGCCAGGGCTCGCATGCTGTCTTGCACAAACACCTGCTCCGACGGAGTGGCGAGTTTGTCGAGAATGCGGCTGCGCTGGGTAAGATTGTCATAGCGGTCGTGCTTTTTGTCGAGGATGCCCACCGCTGTGTTGTAGCATGTGCGGGCTTTGGCAAAGCGCTCCTTGGCCCAGTAGATATCGCCCATCTGAATCATGAGCGAAGCGTAGGCCAGCCCCTTGGTCTCGGCCTTGGCGGCGCCGGTCTCGTATGCCTCAAGGGCTTTGGCGGTGTCGGGTGTCGAGAGGTAGATATTGCCGATGGCGTAGTAGATCTGGTCGAGGTATTTCTTGTTGCCGCTCTGCTTGGTGAGCCTCATGAGCTTTTTGATTTTGCGGCTATTGTCGCCCTGCTGCATCACTTCGGTCTGCTGCACCATGGCGTTGAGGCGCATCTCGTAGGAAGAGCTTTTGCCCATGCATTTTTGGTAGGCTTTGTAGGCGAGGTCTTTCTGGCCGAGCAGGGTGTAGATTTGGCCGAGCAGGAAATAGGCGCGGGCTTTCTCTGTGTTGGTTTTGAGTGCCGGTATGGTCTTTTTGATATACGGAATGGCCTCTTCCCAATGCTTTTGGCGCAGGTGGAGGTCGGCCATGGCTGTGTTGTATTCGCGGCGCGAGGCGTCGGGAATGCTGTCGCGCTGTACTTTGCGCAGCAGGTCTTCGGCGTCGTAGTACCACTCAAGCTCGGTATAGCAGAGGGCGAGCATGGCGCGGGCCCTGTCGCGCACCTCCGGCTCGGTTCGGTAGAGGTTTTCTATATAAGAAAAGGTAGAGGCGGCCTCTATGAAATCGCCTTTCTGCATCTGGGCATAGCCCATCAGCATCCATGCATTCTTGAGGAAGGGGTTAAACTCCTGGCGCTCGCGGTATTTCTTTTCCTTGGGCGTCATTTTGTGGCCGCGCTTGACCACTGGCTTTTTCTTGATGGAGTAGAGCTGGATGGTCTTCTCCATTTTGGTTATGGTGGTCTCAAAATTTCCCTTGCCTAAGCTCTGCGAGGCCTTGTTGCCCACGAGCAGCAGCGGCAGGGGCTCGGTGTAGTTGTCTTTGTTGCCGTCAACCTTGCTCTTGTAGCCCTCCAAGTACGCCTGGTGGCCGTTGAAATAAGTATTGTAGCGGGCAGTAAAAGCCTTCCAGCGGCGCGTTTGCGGTGTGTTTTTTTGCGTAGCGCAAGACGCAATGATAATCATTATCATCGCGACGAGTATAGTGAATATGGTTGTGTTGCGCTGGCGCATGTCGTTTTTGTCTTTATAATGTGGCAGATGCCTATTTGATTAACTCTGAAAATGGTTTTTTATTGTGTGCTTGGGCAGTTTGTTATGCCTGCATCATTATGGCGGCCTCGTCTTTGAGGTCGGCGGGCAGGTTGATGCCTCTCAGTTGCAGGCTGTGCAGCCAGTCGGGCACCTCACTGGGGTTGAGG
>JAZUHM010000008.1:0-8730 GCA_045641725.1 Bacteroidaceae bacterium
AAGAGTTGAAGAAGGGGCTTTACTCATTGATAAACGGCAGGAATCCGTATTCCTTTGAGTAGCGCAGCATCTGGTCGGCGTAGCTCTCGGTGTAATCCAGCTTGATATCGGTGATATTGCCCTTCTTGTCTTTCTCAACCACGTACACAGGATTGATAAATCCCTTGTAAGGAGCCAGGTCGAGGGCATTGTATCTTGCCAGAATCTCTTCGTGGAGTTCTTTATCGACCTTGACGCCATAGGTCTCGACAAGCTGGCGTGCGCCCTCGAAGTCGCCTTCGCTCTTCACGCGCTGCACTTCCTTAAGCAGCTCGCCAAACAGATTGCGGAGGGCCTTATAGTCATTTACCTTGAGATAGGTCTTGCCATTCTGCTTCACAAGTTCCATCACCTTGTCGGCCTTGCCGTGCTCATAGACCCAACGGGCAATAAGCTGGCGGTCGCGCATGTGGGCCTCCTCGAGATCATTGCCCGGCAGGATGCGCACGAGCTGGGTCATGAGGCCATTCATCATATAATGGTAATACTGGCTCTTATGGGCGTCCATATTTTCGGTAAGGCCGAGCTCAACCAGTTTCTCATCGCCAAGATAGTAAAGGGCAAAGAGGTCGGCGCGGGCCTCCTCGATGGTAGAACCATAGGCCTTGAGCGCATCGTCGCTCACGCCGTCAACCAATCGGCCGCTGCCGTGGCCAAGACACTCGTGGAGGTCGGTATGCAAATCGTCGCAGAGGTCGCCGTAGGCATCAATGATGTCCATGGTTTCCTTGTCGATGATAAATTCCTCGTTGAAGCCATTGCCGTGGGCGGCCTTGTTGTAGGCGTCGGTCAGGTTGCCGATAGTCACAGACTTTGAGCCATGCTGTTTGCGGATCCAGTTGCTATTTGGCAGATTGATGCCGATAGCGGTAGAGGGATAGAGGTCGCCGCCAAGGATTGCGGCAGTAATCACCTTGGCCGAGATGCCCTTGCACTCTTCCTTGCGGAAACGTGGGTCAACCGGCGAATGGTCCTCAAACCACTGGGCATTAGTGCTCAGTTTCTCGGCGCGGCCAGTGGCGGCGAGGTCCTTATAGTTGGCAAATCCCTCCCAGCTTGCCTTGAGGCCGAGCGGATCGCCATAGCTCTCGATAAAACCGTTGGTGAAATCGACGAGGCTCTCGGTATCCTTGAGCCAAAGGATGCTGTAGGAGTCGAAAGTCTTCAGATCGCCGGTGGTATAGAACTTCACCAGCTCACGAATCACGGCTGCCTGCTGAGGAGTATCGGCCACGGTCTCGGCTTTTTTCAGCCAGTAGATGATCTGCTTGATAGCTGCGCCGTAGAGGCCGTTAGCGGTCCACTTGGCTTCCTGCAGCTTGCCGTGCTTCTTCACCAGTCGGCTGTTGAGGCCGTACATCACGGGCTCGAGGTTGGTAGTGTCCTTCTGGGCGTCATAAAACGCCTCGGCCTCGGCCTGGGTCACGCCAGCGCCGTAATAATTGGAGGCAGAAGTCTTGATGAGGTCCTCACCATCCTTCTGGTTGACGCGCATTTTCATGATATTTGGGTCAAACATCACGGGGAACACCACGTCGCAGAGTTCATCTACGCTCTGTCCCTTGAGCAGAGGCAGCTTCTTGGCGTCCACGCTCTTGAGGGCGCGACGGAAAAACTCCTGCGAGAATTCGGGCGTCAGCTTAAAACTGCCGTAGTGGTGGTGTATGCCGTTGGAGAACCACACTCGCTTGAGGTAGACCTCGAGGGCCTTGAAATCAGCGCTGTTGCGGTCACCCTGATAGTCGGTATAAACGGTCTCGAGCATCTGGCGGATGCGCAGATTGTAGGCGCCATTCTGATCGGCCAGGATGTCGCGGCCACAAAGGGCGGCCTGGCTCAGATAGTACACGAGAGTCTTCTGGCGCAGGCTGAGCTGTTCATAGCCTGACACCTTATAACGAAGCATCTGCAGGTCGGCAAATCGCTCGTTGGTGTAGTTAAAATCGTCGGCAGCCACTTGTGCTGCGGTAAGTGTTGACATGACTGCTGCCATAAGTATTGTCTTAATTTTCATCTTTGTTGTTATTGTTTTTTGTTCTGTATTCCTGTGGAGTCATGCCCAGCTGCCTCACAAAGGCGTTGTGCATGCTCTGGCGGCTGGCGAATCCGCATTTCCGGCCCACCTGCTCACACGAGAGTTCGGCGTTGTCCTTGTGCAGAAGCATCTGACAGGCGCTGCGCACCCTGAGCTGCTGCAAGAAAGTAGCGAAGTTGCACGCCCTGCGCAGCCTGATAACAACCGACACGTCGCGCACATCGATATCGCAGGCGGCGGCAAGGTCAGCGGTGCCGTATCCGGGCTGCAGATAAGCCTTGTTGTGCAAGATTTCGGTCTCTATGGCCTGCCACACCTTGTTGAAACGGGCCATGCTTATCCTGCTATAATATTTTCTCTCTGGCTGCATGATACAGACTGACGGCTACGGGTTGCACAGTGCGCTAAGCCTCTTCGGGCTGGCGGCTGGGGCGCTCACGGTCGTTGGTGCGCGGCTCGATTTTCAGCGGATTGGCGTTAGCCTCCTCCACCTGCTGACGGCAGCGGGCGATATCTATGGCCGCATATACAGCCTGGCGGAACGAGTTCTCGCTCGCCACGCCCTGGCCAGCGATGTCGTAGGCAGTGCCGTGGTCGGGCGAGGTGCGAATCAGGTCGAGACCAGCCGTAAAGTTGACACCATCGTCGGCGCAAAGGGCCTTGAATGGCGCCAGACCCTGATCGTGATACATGGCCAGGATGCCATCAAAATGCTTGTAGAGCCCCGAGCCGAAGAATCCGTCGGCAGGGTATGGGCCGAAGCACTGCACGCCTTTTTCGCGCATGGCTTTGATAGCGGGAGCCACCACCTGTTCCTCCTCGTCGCCAAGGAGTCCCTCGTCGCCGTTGTGAGGATTAAGGCCCAGCACCGCAATGCGAGGTGCGCTCACAAGGAAATCGCGGTACAGCGAGCGCTGCAACTGGGCAATGCGAGATTCCACCTTTTCCTGGGTGATAGAGGCGGCCACGTCCTTGAGCGCCAGATGAGTGGTCACGAGGGCCACACGCATCACGGGGTTCATTAGTATCATCAGCGAGTCGCCCTTGTCGCCAAACTCGCTCTCAAAATACTCGGTGTGTCCACTAAACGGGAACTCATCGCTGTGGATAGTCTTCTTGTTGATAGGCGCAGTGACGATGGCATCGATCAGGCCCTCCTTGTAGTCGGCAACGGCGCGCTGGAGCGACAGCAGGGCTGCCTTGCCGCTCTCGGGCGAAGGCTGGCCGAAGTCTATCTTGACCTCGTCGTCAAAGCAGACAATCATATTGAGGAATCCCTCCTCGGCCTCGTCGGGCGAGTCGATAGTCCTGAAATTTGTCGAGAGATTGAGGTTCTTGCGGTGAAAACTGGCTGCCTTGGGCGAACCATAGAGCACAGGCACACACATGCTGCACATCTCGGCATCGGCAAAAGCCTTGAGTATCACCTCATAACCCACTCCGTTGAGATCGCCGTGCGTGATACCTATTCTGATTTTTTCTTCCATTGTAATTTACTTGTTAGTTGTTAAGATTTCACTATGCGTCAAATCAGGTGTAAAATTACCAAAAAATCCCCAACCGCCCAAAAAATCACCTCAAAAATCACACCTTTTTATATTTTTAATAGAAATCGCGCACACAAAGCACACACATTTCATTGGGCCGAGCAGTTTTAAATCATAAGCCCGGTACAATAATTCTTTGGCCGCCACATAAGTAACACAAACGACTAATACCCAACGTCAAAAAGCAACAAATCAATTACGACAACGCGAAAAATAACACCAATTACGACATTATGGTTCAGAACCTCGTTTGATGGTCGGCGCGGGACGCGCCAACCTACGAAAGCCACAAACCTCAACACCACCCACTGCCCGCTACAGCACACCCAAACCGACAAGAGCAAACTTTCGTAGGTTGGCGCGTCCCGCGCCGACCACCAAACGACACATGCAGACACAAAGAATAATTTTCATTCTATTATAAACCAATCCTCGCAACCATTCACCCGAGCCTTGAATATTTTGCGAATATTGTACCGCATGCTGCAAAATTCCACGCATAAATATTTGAAATTTTGTACAGCTTTTTGCGCAAAATAGATTGATCTGAGGATGATCTTTGCTGCAAAATCGAAATTTTAGTTCATTTGGCTGTTTGAGTTTTGAAATATTGGCGCAAAATTGCGAGTTTTCGGCAAATATTTCGGCGATTTTAAGAATTTTTCTGTGCGCAGAGGCAAATTTTTACTGCGTCCTTAAACCAAAAATCTTCGACTTAATTTTCGTTCACAGCGCTGTGAACGTTTGTTCACAGAGGTGTGAACGATTGTTCACAGCGCTACGAACAATTGTTCACAGCGCTGTGAACGAAAATTAAGTCGCACAAAAATTTCATAAGAGCGCAGCAAAAATTTTTTAGAGCGCAATGCGCAGACGTAGTAACGATGGGAGTTTACGAAGACTGGCCAACATTTTTCAAGCAGCCGCAATGCCGGTTTTTTCGTCTCTTGCGGAGCGGACGGATTTCCGCAGCCAGATTGCGACTCCAGGTCGCCGATTTCCGCAAAAAGGCGGCACCCGGAAATTATTATCGCAAAACGACTGAATATCAACAAGTTAGAAAATCGAGAATTTTTTCACCATTTCGGTTCAGAGACGACGGCGTGCAATTTCGTGGCAATCTACAGGCGTCAGGACTCGAATATTTATACAAACACTGCGGGCGAGCAGAAACTTATCTACTCGCCCGGCTTACGTATGTTAATATGAAGATGTTATTTGCTGTTCGATGCTAAAAAGTGCCCATCGGCGCCCGGTGTTTTGTGAGTGGGCCAACCGCCTCGCGCTGATGAGGCGGTTGTGCACTCACGGTATAATAGATTTAACTGGAAAACGGTATATTAATAATGAAGAATCGTATGTTTCTAACGAGGGCAAACTTGTTTCGGGGGCCGTTCTGCGAACTTCGGCGCGCCACTGCGCCATCCGAAGGTTCGTGTCGATATTTCCACAGGGCCCGCCGTGCCAGACCGCCCGCCCATCGGCATCAGCCTTTCTCCTGACGGAGGGTGGAGAGCAGGCCGCATGCTGCCTCGATGTCCTGTCCGCGTGAAGCGCGCAGAGTTGCAAACAAGCCCTTGGAAGTCAGGTAGTTGCGTATGTGAGTCATAGTCTCAGCGGGCACGCCCTTGAACTCCGTGTTGGGGATTGTGTGGAACGGAATGAGGTTTACACGGCAATCCAGGCCGCGCAGAAGTTTCACGATGCGGTCGAGGTGGTGAATCTTGTCGTTTATGCCCTCAAAAAGTATGTATTCAAACGAGAGACGGCGCTGGCGGCTGCCCTCGCGCGGGTCTTCCTCGTTGTGGTCGCGACAGAAATCGTAGCCTTTCAGCAGTTCCACCACGTCGTCTATAGGCCAGGGCTTCTGAGCCGGCATAAAGCGCTCGCGGTCCT
This sequence comes from Bacteroidaceae bacterium, assembly GCA_045641725.1. Taxonomy (GTDB): domain Bacteria; phylum Bacteroidota; class Bacteroidia; order Bacteroidales; family Bacteroidaceae; genus UBA6382. The sequence continues at coordinate 5,518 of JAZUHM010000008.1, forward strand.
GCGCAAAGGCAAAATGCAGACTGATTGCGAGGTTGCACTTGCTCTCGTCGAGAAAGCGCTTGAGCCCTTTGACCACGCCCACTGTAGAGACGGTGATGCGCTTGGGGCTCCACGCCAGACCATAGTCGGCGGTAAGAATCTCGAGCGCCCGCATCACATTGTCGGTATTATCAAACGGTTCTCCCTGACCCATAAACACGATGTTTGTGAGGCGGTCAAACTGCGGCAGGGCGTAGATCTGATTGAGGATGTCGCCCGCCGTGAGATTAGCCTGGAATCCCTGGCGGCCAGTCATGCAGAAGCGGCAGCCCATCTTGCAGCCCACCTGCGACGACACGCACAGCGTTGCCCTGTCGCGGTCGGGAATATAGACAGTCTCGATGTAATGCCCCGCGTCAGTCTGATACAGGTATTTTATAGTGCCGTCTTTCGACTCGGCGCACTCAACCGGCGCCTTGCGGCCCAACACAAAGTTCTCGCTCAACAGCTCACGCACCTTTTTCGACACGTTAGTCATCTCGTCGAAGCTGAAAATCTGCTTCTGATAAAGCCACTGCGCAATCTGCTTGGCCACAAACTTGGGCTGACCAAGCTCACTCATCACCTGCTGCAGCTCTTGCAGCGAAAGACCTGAAAGTTGTTGTTTTTCCATGCTTGTTGAATTTGATTGCAAAGGTAATAATTTCTATTTAAATGACAAAATAAAAATCAAAGATTTTTAAAAAATATTTTACAGTGGGGTGAAATATGAGTAAGAGGGCGGTAAATTTCGGTCGTTCGCCCCACCCTCGCCCCACCTCCGCAGCCCGCGCCTCCAAAACCGCGCCCAATATTTTTTTCTGCATTTTACATTATATTATTACAGCGTTTCAGAGATTTTATATTAAATTTGCAAAGCACAGCGTGGCCCTCGGCCCCGACACTGTCCCGCCGGGCCACCCACTGCACGCATCAAACAGCACTAAAAACACACTAAAATACACCAGACATGAAATCAGACATTCAGATTGCACGCGAAACCACCCTCAAACCGATTGCCGAGGTGGCACAAGCGCTGGGCATCGACAAAAATCAGGTAGAGCCTTACGGCCATTACATCGCCAAGCTGCCGCTTGACTTGATCGACAGCCAGAAAGTGGAGAAAAGCAAATTGATTCTCGTGACAGCCATCACTCCCACCAAGGCTGGCATCGGCAAGACCACAGTAAGCGTGGGACTCTCGATGGGCCTCAACAGAATCGGCAAGAAAGCCATAGCGGTATTGCGCGAGCCCTCACTCGGACCATGCTTCGGCATGAAGGGAGGTGCTGCCGGCGGCGGCTATGCTCAGGTTTTGCCGATGGATAAAATCAACCTGCATTTCACAGGTGACTTCCACGCCATCACCTCTGCACACAACATGATTTCAGCCCTGCTCGACAACTATATATATCAGCACAAAGACGAAGGATTTGCGCTCAAAGAAGTACTCTGGAAGCGCGTGCTTGACGTCAACGACCGCAACCTGCGCTATATCGTGACCGGACTCGGCGCCCGCACCAACGGCGTGACCGGCGAAAGCGGTTTCGACATCACACCAGCGAGCGAAATCATGGCCATCCTCTGCCTCGCCACCGGTCCCGACGACCTGCGCCGCCGTATCGAGAACATTCTGCTCGGCACAACCATCGACGGCAAACCGTTTACCGTGAAAGATATGGGCGTGGCCGGCGCAATCTGCGTTCTGCTCATGGACGCTATCAAGCCTAACCTCGTACAAACCACCGAGAACACACCCGCCATCGTACACGGCGGACCTTTTGCAAATATTGCCCACGGCTGCAACACCGTGCTCGCCACAAAAATGGGCATGAGCCTCTGCGACTATGTAGTTACCGAGGCAGGATTCGGTGCCGACCTGGGCGCTGAGAAATTCTACGACATCAAGTGCCGCAAGGCCGGCCTGCAGCCCGCTCTGACCGTGCTCGTAGCCACTACTCAGGGACTCAAGATGCACGGTGGCGTGCCAGTAGAAGCCATCAAGGAGCCCAACATGCCAGGCCTCGAGGAGGGCGTCAAGAATCTCGACAAACACATCCAGAATCTCCAAGGCTTTGGCCAGACCGTCGTGGTCTGCTTCAACCGCTTCGCCACCGACACCGACGAGGAGATTGAATTCTGCCGCCAGCACTGCGAATCAATCGGTGTGGGCTTTGCCGTGAATAATGCGTTCAACGAAGGCGGAAGCGGCGCCGAGACCCTTGCCCATCTGGTCGTAGATACCATCGAGCAGCAGCCCTCAGAGCCACTGAATCTCTGCTATGCCGACTCCGACAGCATTCAGGCTAAGGCCGAAGCCGTGGCCTCACGCGTTTATGGCGCCAAGGCCGTCACTTTTGCCCCAGCCGCCCGCAAGATGCTCGCCAAAATCGAAGAACTAGGCCTCACCAACTACCCTATCTGCGTGGCCAAGACACAGTTCTCCTTCAGCGCCGACCAGAAAGCCTACGGCGTGCCAACGGGTTTCACCATCAATATTCGCGACATCGTGATTAACCGCGGCGCCGAGTTCATCGTGCTCATCGCCGGCGACATCATGCGCATGCCAGGCCTCCCCAAAAGCCCACAAGCCGAACGCATCGACATCGTAAACGGCGAAATCGAGGGACTATCATAACCACCCCCGCCGCAAAAGACGCAAAGACACTTTCAACACACACTAAGATAGCTTAAACGCACGTCAAGGTAGCTTAAACACACGCTAAGGTAGCTTCAGGATACATAAAGATATTTTTAAGATGCGCCCAGGTACCTTCTACAGGCGTCAAGGCACCTCCAAAACACGTCAAGACACCTTCAACAGGTGTTAAGACACCCTCAACAAGCATCAAAATACCTTATTAACACTCCAAAGCACCTTATTCACACCCCAAGGTAACTTATGCACACGTCAAGGCACCTTCAAAACGTACAAAGTTATCTTTAGGATGCGCAAAGGCGTCTTAGAATCACAATTTAGGCATCAAAAAACCTGCTCAGTATGGAAATTCGGCCCATTGCAACTATTATCACCGACTTTGACAGCAAGTTTGGCGTGCCGCGGCAGAGCGGCATCGTCAGCAATCTGGTCGGGACCATCGTGTTTGAGCCGGAGTTCCGCAATCCGCAGGCCCTGAGGGGGCTTGAAGACTTTGACTACATCTGGCTACTGTGGGACTTCAGCGAGGCGCACCG
>JAZUHM010000009.1:0-3105 GCA_045641725.1 Bacteroidaceae bacterium
GGCCAGCTCACCCTGCGCAATCATCATATCGACCTTGTTGAAACTAATCACCGAACAGCCCTCTAGCCGCGGATTGATATATACGTCGGCATCGGCTACATTATTTATATATTTATCGCGGTCGGGACGGTTGGCCAGCCAGTTAAGCCACGGTATCTGCTTGAGCACCGACGGCAGGTCGGGGCCGTCGCTCTCGCCGGGCTTGTTTTGGGTCACATCAACGGCTATCACATAATCTGCGCCCATCTGGCGGGCCACATCTACAGGCAGATTATTTAGCACTCCGCCATCTACCAACACCTGACTGCGAAGGCGCACTGGCTTGAATACCAGCGGAATAGCCATGCTCGCACGCATCGCTACTGGCAAACGGCCCGAGGTTATCACCACCTCGTCCAAAGTCTTCAAGTCCACAGCCACACAGCTGTAGGGACTCGGCAGGCTGTCAAACGACATCTCGGCGCGGTGGCCCGTCAGGTGGTCGAGATACGACACTATGCTGTCGCCACGGATTGCTCCGAGATTGCCCAGCCAATCGCCGCCCTTGAGCAACGAGAGTCCCTTGTCCAGAATACTGCCGCCGCTGACGTTGGTTGCGACGTCGGTCTTGGCATCAGCAAGCAGGCCAATCCATTCCTGAGAGCGGAAAAGCACCTCAAGACTGTCGGCACGATAGCCCACACTGTAGAGACCGCCCACCACCGAACCGATGCTCGTGCCCACAATCATGTCAATTGGCACTCCGGCCTTCTCGATATACTTGAGCACACCTACTTCGGCTGCGCCCTTAGCGCCGCCACCTCCCAACACCAGGGCCACCTTTGGGCGGGCCTCAGCGCTGAAAAATGCCACTACCAGCATCAATGCCGTAACTATGCGTTTCATCATAAACTCGTGCTGCAATATTCCAAAAAGGCGCCACCCCCATGTGCTGAAGATGGCGCCTTGTGTATCAAACGGTTCTATTATTTCTTGTCGCGCTTGGCAACCTCAGCAAGGTTGTTCTCCACGATACCGATCAGGTGGTCAATCTGCTCGAGCTTAGCCTCCCAGAGGTCTGGCTTCTCGGGTGCAAGTTCCTGAAGCTCAGCAAACTGCTTGCGACTGTTGGTAAGCATCTGCATCAACTCCTGCTGCTGACCCTTATACTTAGGATCCTTATTGTCGAGGATTGCATTTGCGTTGAAAGCACTTACCTTAGAGAAGTCGAGTACGGCGATATTGTACTTAGCATCTACGAAAGATGGATCCTTCTCGAGGGCAGTCTCAAAGCACTTGCGGGCCTCATCGTCCTTCTTATTGTCCATCAAGGCAACGCCCTTGATATAATGAGCCATCTTGTTCTCTGGAGCCTTCTTGATGAACTCGTCGGCAATGGTCATTACCTGAGCCTGCTGATGGTGGTCGTAGTAATATTTAAGGATGTTAAGAGCGTAGGTAGTGTTGGAGGTAATTTCCATAGCCTCCTTCTGAGTTGCGAGCCAGTTGAGAGTGTCGCCCTTATGCAGGAGCGAGCTTGACTTCATGTAGTAGCCGTCCTCGCGAGTTGGGGCGTCTTCACTCTGGATTGCGTAATCTACAGTCTGGAGCACCTTGTCATAATCCTTATCCTGGAACACGAGGATTGTAGCGTAGTAGCCAACCAATGGATAACGGTTGTCAGATTTGTAGATAGAGTCGGTCTGTGCTGGTGTAAACATCGGATTCTTTGGCAGTGTGAGGTGCTTCATATAATACTCGTAGGTCTTAGCCTTATCGCCGTTCTTATAGCAGAACTGTGCGGCAATAAGATAATAGCCAAGCACCTTCTTTATCCAAACGAGGTTGCCGTCGTGCTCGCCGATGGTGTATTTGTCGCCATAGTCGAACTTAGGCTTAACCTTGCCCTTTGCATCTGGCTCGTGGTCGAGGGTATAAGACTTTGTGAAGAGCTCCACTGCATTATCCATGCTGCTAATAAACAACATAGTGTCGAGCTCTTGGCCATTCTGCATCTTTTCGAGCTCAGCCTGCAGATAGCGGAGTTCTACCTGCGCTGCTACATTATAAATATACGCAAGGTTATTTGGTTTAGCCTTGGCGATTGCATCGGTGATGGCAGTCTTGGCCTGCGCGAGCTTTTCGGCGTCAGGATTGCCAGCGATTTCATCAAGAAGCATCTTTGCCTTATTTACTTGGGCAAAAGACATTGTTGCGGCCATTGCGACAGCAACGATTAACAATAGTTTTTTCATAATTATTGGGGTTTAAAAATTAGTAATCTGTGTTATTTATTCAGCGGTTTCGCCTTCGGCTGGAGCTTCAGAGGCCTCGCCCTCGGCTGGAGTCGTTTCGGCGTCGGCGGTTGGGGCCTCGCCCTCGATTGTTTCGCCTTCTGCGAGTTCGCCAGCGGGAGTTGCCTCCTCCTCATCGGGCTCTGCCTCAACGTGGCAGACTGACGAAATGCTGTCATTGCGCTTAGCGAGTTCGATAACCTTGACTCCCTGAGTAGCACGGCCCATTACTCGCAGGTCTTTCACAGGAATGCGGATTGCGGTGCCGCTCTTATTTATAATTACGAGGTCGTTCTGGTCGTCAACCATGAGGATTGCCACGAGCATGCCGGTCTTGTCGGTGATATTGATGGTCTTGACGCCCTTACCGCCGCGGCCTGTAAGGCGATAGTCCTCGATTGGCGAGCGCTTGCCGAAGCCCTTTTCGCTCACTACGAGAATAGTCTTGTCCATATCGCGCTGCCATACGCAAATCATGCCTACAACCTCATCGTCTTCGCTTGTCAGGGTCACGCCCTTGACGCCAGTGGCTGTACGGCCCATTGCGCGGACATTAGCCTCGTTGAAGCGGATGGCGCGGCCGTTGCGTGTGGCGATAACAATCTCGCTATTGCCCTCGGTAAGGGAAACGCTGACGATTGAGTCGTCCTCGCGGATATTGATTGCGTTCACGCCGTTGGCTCGTGGGCGAGAATAGTCGGCAAGCAGGGTTTTCTTGATAATACCCTGGCGTGTACAGAATGTCACATAGTGCGAATTGCAGAATTCCTCGTCCTTGAGGTTCTGAACGTGGATCATTGTGTTCAGCGAGTCGTCGCCAGGAATATTGAGT
>JAZUHM010000010.1:0-9065 GCA_045641725.1 Bacteroidaceae bacterium
AGCAGCCCGAGGAAAAAGCAATTATCGTGATGAATCCGCCCTATGGCGAGAGAGTATCTTCGCCCAACCTGCTGGGCCTCTATCGCACCATCGGCGAAAAACTCAAGCATCAGTTTGTGGGCAACGATGCGTGGATCATCAGTTACCGACAGGAGACTTTCGACGAGATTGGCCTCAAGCCCAGCCTCAGCATACCGCTGTATAACGGCTCGCTCGACTGCCAATTCCGCAAATACCAGATATTCGACGGCAAGCTAAAGAACTTCCGCTCAGAAGGCGGCGAAATCAAGACCGACGACGACCGCCGCAAGATGAGAGAGAAGAGGGCGCCGCGCCCACACATGGACTATGGCGACCGCAAGGCCGAACTCGATGAAAACGACGAGATTCCGGCTTACCTCCGCATGCGCCACCGTCAGTATATGGCCCAGCAAAAGCGCGAGCAAGACGAACTTGAGCGCCGTAGCCATGGCGACGACCGCCGCAATCGCGGAGAAAACCGCCGCAGCCGCGACAATGACCGCCGCAACTACGACGACGACCGCCGCAGCTTTGACCGCAATTTCAGCCACGACAAGGGTGGCGGCCGCAAGGACTTCCGACCCGGCAAATCACACAACTCCGCCAAGCCCAAGCACCACAGCGGCAACCGCTCGCCTTGGGCCCGCAAATCAAATAAGTTTGATGATTATGAGAACGACTAAACTCCTGATACTGCTCTGCGCACTCATCGTCACCAATGTCATGACCAAAGCACAAAACAAGCCGCTCACGCTCGAAGACCTGATTCCCGGAGGCAAGACCTACAGCCAGATGACTCCCGCCGGCATCAATGCCAAATGGTATGGCAACATGCTGCTGCGCCTGGACAAGAATCAGTGCGCCGCCTACGACCTCAAGGCCGTAGCCAAGGCCAGCGCCGGCAACAAGAGCGCCACCATCTGCAGCGACCCCAAGCAACTGCCCCTCGGCAAGCCCCTCTTTAGCCGCAAGCAGATAAACGACGCGCTCAGAGCCTCGTCGATCGACACGCTGCAGACTCTCGGCACCCTGACTTTCCCATACGCCGACAGGCCTCTCGCCATGGCCATGGTCAGCGGCAAGCGAGTGCTCATCAATTGGGAAACCGCCAAGGTGGAGTGGGCACAAACGCGCCCCGCCAACACAGCAGAAGACTGGAGCAGCGCATCGCGCAACCTCGCCTTTGTGAAAGACGACAACCTCTTTGTGCAGACAGCCGCCGACCAGGTGCTGCAAGTCTCTACCGACGGCAGCCGCCAATTGGTTTACGGACAAAGCGTACACCGCAACGAACTCGGCATAAACAAAGGCACATTCTGGAGCCCCGACGGCAGCCGCCTGGCTTATTATCGCATGGATCAAAGCATGGTGACCGACTATCCGCAGGTTGACATCAGCCAGCGCACCGCTGCCCACACTCCCGACAAATATCCTATGGCGGGCGAAACCAGCCATGTGGTGAGCGTGGGAGTTTTCGACGTGGCGCAGGCCAAGACCACCTGGCTGCAGCTCGGCGAGCAGGTTGACCACTATTTTTCTGGCATATCATGGTCGCCCGACAGCAAGACGGTGTATGTAATAATCACCAATCGCGACCAGAATCATGACGAGCTGTGGGCCTTCAACGCCGAGACCGGCGCCAAGATGCAGAAAATCTACGAAGAGAGCAATCCTAAATACGTCCACCCCGAATATCACCCCATTTTCCTGCCGTGGGACGACAGCCAGTTTGTCTATCAGACCGAAAACAACGGATTCTCCCACCTTTACCTCTTCTCTAAGGACGGCAAGCAGCAGCGCGACCTCACCCCGGGCGACTATGTGGTGACGTCGGTCGTGGGTTTCAACCCTAAGACCAAGAGCGTCATCGTCTGCACCACCCGTCAGCACGATTTGCAGCACAACCTGTTTGCCATCGACGTGGCCACAGGCCGCCAGACCCTGCTCGACAACGGCCAGGGCTATCACAACGCCACACTGAGCCCCGACGGATCAATGATTCTCGACCGATGGTCGTCGCCCGACGTCAAACTGCAATACGACGTGCTGCTCACCTCGCGCCAGAGCATCACACCGCTATATAAGCCCAACGACCCCTGGCGCAATTACGCCGTGCCAAACATACAGGGCGGCACGCTCAAGGCCGCCGACGGAGTGACCGACCTCTATTACCGTCTAATCACACCGCCAGACTTCGACCCCACCAAGAAATATCCCGCAGTAGTATATTTATATGGTGGCCCCCACTCACGCCTCGTCACCGCACAATGGGGCTATGGCTATCGCGGCTGGGAACTCTATATGGCCTCGCAGGGCTATGTGATATTTGTAATGGACAACCGCGGCAGCAGCGAGCGCGGCCTTGCCTTTGAAAATGTGACCTACCGCCATTTGGGCGAAGAGGAGATGAAAGACCAGTTGCGCGGCGTAGAACTGCTGAAATCACTGCCATACGTCGATGCAGAGCGCCTCGGCGTTCACGGCTGGAGCTTCGGCGGATTTATGACCACCAACCTGATGCTCTCGTATCCCGATGTCTTCAAAGTGGCAGTGGCCGGCGGTCCCGTAATCGACTGGAAATACTACGAGGTGATGTACGGCGAGCGCTATATGAGCACACCGCAGAAAAATCCCGACGGCTACAAAGGCAGCAACCTCAATCTGAAAGCCGGCAACCTCAAGGGCCGCCTCATGATAATCTTTGGCTATAACGACCCCGTGTGTGTGCCGCAGCATACACTATCGTTCATGCGGGCTTGCGCCGATGCCGGCACCCATCCAGACCTCTTCACCTACCCCGGTGCCGGCCACAATATGAGCGGCCGCGACAGAGTACACCTCCACGAACACATCACCAGATATTTCAACGACTTCCTAAAATAAACAAAGGCCCAGAAGACCCCGAGTCTCAAAAGCCTTCTCCCCCATAACTTCAAAAAAACACAAACATATGAACATCTTATTACTTGGCAGCGGAGGCCGTGAGCACGCCCTCGCTTGGAAAATCGCTCAGAGTCCCAAGACCGACACCCTCTTTATCGCGCCGGGCAATGCCGGCACAGCCACCGTGGGCACCAATGTCGCCCTCAAGGAAACAGATTTTAAGAGCATTGGCAAGTTTGTGATCGACAACAATGTGCAGATGGTGGTAGTAGGCCCCGAAGTGCCGCTCGTAGAAGGCATCGCAGACTATTTCAAGGCCTCACCAGCCCTCGCCGCCATCCCCGTGATCGGCCCATCCAAGGCCGGCGCGCAGCTCGAAGGCTCCAAAGACTTTGCCAAAGCCTTTATGATGCGCCACAACATACCCACAGCCGCCTATAAAACCTTCAACGGCACTCAAGTTGCCGAGGCAGAGGCATTCCTCGAGACCCTTAAGGCTCCTTATGTACTCAAGGCCGACGGTCTTTGCGCAGGCAAAGGCGTGCTGATTCTCGACAACATCAAGAGCGCCAAGGAAGAGCTCAACGAGATGCTCGGCGGCAAGTTTGGCAACGCCTCAGCCAGCGTGGTGATTGAGGAATTCCTCGACGGCATCGAGTGCTCTGTGTTCGCCCTGACCGACGGCCAGCACTACCAGATACTGCCTGAGGCCAAAGACTACAAGCGCATCGGCGAAAACGACACCGGCCTCAACACCGGCGGCATGGGCAGCGTGTCGCCAGTGCCGTTTGCCGACAAAGAATGGATGCAGAAGGTAGAAGACCAGATTGTGCGCCCCACAGTAGAAGGCCTCGCATCTGAAGGCATCGACTACAAAGGCTTTATCTTCTTCGGCCTCATCAATTGCGACGGCCAGCCAAAGGTAATCGAATACAACTGCCGCATGGGCGACCCAGAGACCGAGACCGTGATGCCTCGCCTCAAGAGCGACCTGGTAGAACTCTTTGAAGGCGTAGCCAATGGCACCCTCGACCAATGCACCGTAGAGCACGACGAACGCGCAGCAGTGTGTGTGATGCTCGTAAGCGGCGGCTATCCGCTCGACTATAAGAAAGGCTATGAAATCACCGGCGCCGACCAGATAGAAGACAGCATCGTATTCCACGCCGGCACCACCACCAAGGACGGCAAACTGCTCACCTCAGGCGGCCGCGTCATCTCAGTCACCTCTTACGGCCAGGACAAAGATGAAGCCCTCGCCAAATCCATGGCTGGCGCCGAAAAAATCACCTTCACCGACAAATACTACCGCCGCGACATCGGCCGCGACCTCTAAAACAAGATTTGCTTTTTACAAATATCCAAAATCCCCTCGACCATTGCAGGCCGAGGGGATTTTGGCCGTGAAAAGGGGCTGCGGAATGTGGATTGGGGGTTGCGTGATTTAGGCCCGTATGAATTCTTTGGGATTACAGCTCAATGCCAAAGCGCAAGACGCCTACGGGGGTGTTGAGGTCGGTGTTCTTAATGAACTGGAGGGTTGGCTGGAGGTAGCACCAGTCGGTGAGGGGAATCTGACAAGTCATCTCCAGAGCCCATTCTTCGTCGTCTTCAAAATGGGCATAGTCGGCAAAAAGGCCGACATCGACGGTGCCAATGGTCAGTCGGCCGCCAGCTCCTACAAAGTCGGTGCAATAGGCATCGCTATGCAGGGCGCGGGAATAAGCACCGATAAGGCTAAGGTTGTCTGCAACGCGCTGCTCGGCATAGGCCCACGCTATTGGGCGCGCCTTGCGGCCTTCTGCGTCTTCTACATAGCCTTGGTGGAGGGCGCCGCCCACAACATAGCTGCTGCCGCGATGTTTATACTGGCCCTGGGCCATCAGCAGCAGGCCTTCGCCTCGAGGAGAGATGCGAAAGACATTGTCGCGCCCCCAAAAATTCTTATGGCCGGCGCCATTGTAAAGGCTCGCCATGAAACCGAATTTCTCTGCGTTGTAGTCGTAATGGAGGCCCATCGACGCCAAGGGATAGTCGCACAGCGGGTAATTGGCCCTAATAGCGGGAAAGATACCGGGGCTGCTATTGACAAACAGCTGCGCCAGGTCGGTCGTGAAATAATCTTCGTTGACAGTGCGCACTCCCGCAAAGAGCGAGTGCTGCCGATTGATGTGCCACCTGAAACCCAGGACTGCGGGCGCCAGCAGCACATTAGGACCATCGATGCTGGAGAATCCCTGCTGGTCATCTACTATGGCATCGCGGCTGGTGCGGGCAAGGGTAATGGTAGAGGCCTCGGCAGAAATTCTGGAGCTTATGGGCAGAGTGGCACGGAGCTGCAGGAGGTTCATCATGTTGTAGTTGCGATGAAAATCGGTCTGCAGTTCGGTGGTATATTCAAGGCCCAGCTCAGGGGCGAGCGGCTGGTCGGAGTCTGGCTCTTGCGCGGCAGCATTAAGGCCAAGGAGCATGGCTGCGCAAAGGGCTATAATAAAAAGGGGATGTTTCATGAATTATAAGACTAAGGGCAAGGGAGGGTTGGCCACAAGGGGGTCAGCTCATCACGATGTTCTCGGCCTTGATGTCCTGGCGGAGGAAATGGATGGCGGTGGCGTTGAACTTGTCGGTGTTTTCGGTGGTAAGACAGCGGAGTGTGCCGCAGCGAGTGATCTTGGCCTCCATCTCAGAATGGTTGGCGAGATACTGGCGCAGGCTCTGGGCTACATATTCGCCCTGCGAGATGATCCGCACATTGGCCGGGGTGTATTTCTGAATCTTAGGCAGCAACAGCGGATAATGTGTGCAGGCCAGCACAAGGGTGTCGATCTCGGGGTCTTTGGCCAAGATCTGACCGATGCGGAGCTTGACAAAATAGTCGGCGCCCTCGGACTCAAACTCAAAGTTCTCGACCAGCGGCACCCACATGGGGCAATCCTGGCCCGAGACCTGTATGTCGGGAAAGAGTTTCTGTATCTCCATGTCGTAGGAGTGCGACATAATGGTGCCGGTGGTCGCCAATATGCCGACGTGGCGCGACTTGGTGACCTGACCCACCACCTCTGCCGTAGGGCGAATCACACCGAGCACGCGGCGAGTGGGATCAAGCTGCGGCAAATCGTTCTCCTGGATGGTGCGCAGGGCTTTGGCCGACGCCGTATTGCACGCCAATATCACCAAATGGCATCCGCGCTCAAAGAGTGCACACACTGCCTGGCGGGTATAGCGATATACCACGTCAAAAGAGCGGGTGCCGTAGGGAGCACGCGCATTGTCGCCCAAATAAAGGTAGTCGTATTGGGGCAGGAGCGCACGGAGCTCGCGCAGAATGGTGAGGCCGCCGTAGCCAGAGTCGAAGACTCCAATGGGGCCGGGCGATTGTGGCAAGTCTGTCATCGGTGTTGGAATGAGAAATGGCTATGAAAAATTGAGGCAACGGCAACTGCCGCGGGCTGCGGGGCTTATTTCGCCTCCAGCAGTGGAGTCAGCTGCTGCTCGATGGTAGTTTTCTGGGCTGGAGCGGCTGCTGGCTGCGAAACGGGGGCTGCAGCGGGAGCCGACTCGGGCACTTCAATCTGAGCGGGCACGATCTTAGGCAGCGGTTTGCCGGCAAGCACCATCTCCACAAAGATGCTAATGTCCATGCCCTCGTAGTTGCTTACAAAAGGATAGGCGTGATTGTCGGTATTGGCCACAAACGCGAGCGAATAGTAGCGGGCCACCTGAGCGATAGCGCTGTCGAGCTTTGCCTCTACGGGGCGCAGCATCTCGGCCTCGGCCTGCGAGAGGAGTTTCTCGGCGTCGGAGCGGAATTTGATGCCCTCGTCCATTGCTACCTGCAGTTCCTTCTGGCGCTTGAGCATGATATCGAGCGGAAAGGTCTTCTGGCCCTGGATATACTCGGCATACATCTTAAAGAAGCGGTCTTCGTTGTACTGCGCCTCCTTTTCGTATTGTTCGCGCAGCGACTTGGTGGAGTTTTGTGCGGCATTGTAGTCGTCCATTGAGCGGAGCAGCTTGTCGTAGCTCAGATAGCCGAAGGTGGCTTTCTGTGCGTGGGCTTCTTGTGTGAGCACCGCAACAAAGAGGGCGGCGATTAAAAATAGCAGATAGCGTTTCATAGCGATTTTGATGATGAATTGTGGGTTTTACAATGGGCTTAAGCGTGCCAAAAACACGCGCCGCCCGATTTTGTGCGAAAAAAGCACCACAAATGTAGTGCTTTTCTTTCAAGTAAGTCTAATTTTCGTTGAAATTTTTGAGAATTGCGGCCGCAGCAGCCTCAAATTGCTCCTTGGAGAGCTCTGTATGCTGCCCAGAAAAGAGTTCGCCCTCTTTTTCGATAGGCACAAGATGGATATGGGCGTGAGCAACCTCGAGGCCTATCACAGCCTGCGCCACTTTCTTGCAAGGAAACGCAGCCTTGATGGCCTTGGCCACCTTCTTGGCGAAGATTTGCATGCGGCCGATCTCGTCGTCGCTCAGGTCGAAGAAGTAGTCTTCCTCGCGCTTGGGCACTACCAGTGTGTGGCCGGGCTTAATGGGATTGATGTCGAGAAATGCGTAGAACTCGTCGTTCTCTGCGCACTTGTAGCTGGGGATTTCGCCCTGGACTATCTTTGTAAAAATTGTGGACATAGGGAAAAAAAATTGAGTGAGGAGATAAGGAGATAAGTAGATAAGGAGGAAAGGAGATAAGGAGGTGAGGAGATAAGGAGGGAAGGCGATTCTTCAACCATTCTCATCGGCAGCGGTTTTACCACTTACCTCCTTATCTTCTCAGCTCCTGAACTCCCCTATTTAAATTGTGATATTCAGGATTTCGAGTTCGATCTCGCCGCGAGGGATCTTGATGGTGACCACGTCGCCCACCTTTTTGCCCAAGAGGCCCTGCGCAATTGGGGTGGTAGAGGAAATCTTGCCCTGCTTCAGGTCGGCCTCCGACTCGCTGACGATGGTGTATTTCATCTTGGTGCCGAGCTTAGTGTTCTTCATCTCCACGGTAGAGAGAATCTGCACTGTCTCGTTGCTCAACTTGGTCGGGTCGATAATCTTGGCCTCGGCCAGAGCGGCCTTGAGCTTGTTGATCTTCATCTCGAGCATAGCCTGCGCCTCTTTGGCTGCGTCATACTCTGAGTTCTCCGAGAGGTCACCCTTGTCGCGAGCCTCGGCAATAGCTGCCGACGCTGCGGGGCGCTCTATCTGCTCCATGTGGCGGAGCTGGGCTGCCATCTGTTCGTAGCCCTCTTTTGTCATATATGCCATAGTCTGTATGTTTTTAGTCGATTAGATGTTTATATAATAATTAATAATGTCGCGCGTGAATCACAGAGCGAAAAAATAAAGAATCCCAATGCTGCGGCGCACCAGAATCCTGCTTAGTTTTTAGGTCTGCGATTTGTTTTCAATTGCAAAGATAGCACATTTTTTTACTTATAACAAGATTTTGAGGCCTAATTTTGATTTTCGGGCAAAATACACCCGTTTCAGGTCACAAAACTCCCCCACCCCGCGACAATAACGCACACAAACATCCACCTGTCGCCTACCCGTCAACAACCGCCCCGCACCCCCCGAAGCCTACCGCGAGTTCCATCAGCCGGAAATACCCCCAAAAAACGACGAAAAACGGCCTCGTCCACACTTGGCGGCAAAAAGCCCACAAAATCCCTGACAATCAAACCGTTAGTTGCGCTCTCGCAAAATCTTACTGCGCACTAAAAAATTCTTGATTCGAGATAAATTTCGTTCACAGCGCTGTGAACGTTTGTTCACAGCAGTGTGAACGATTGTTCACAGCGCTATGAACGATTGTTCACAGCGCTGTGAACAGAATTTAGCGCGCACTTAGATTTTGAAACAGCGCATTTTGAGAAAATCCAGACGCATTTTTTGGCATTAGTGGAAAGCATAAATATAATATCAATATGATCAAAAAGCCCGCTTATGGGCTTTAGGGCCTTAGAGCCCTTTGATGGGTAGCGGTGCAGAATCCTGTCAAATTCTCCGAATTTTTCGATATTCCGCACCCCTCACCCATCAGCTTTCGGCAAAGCCCATGTGCGGAAGAAAAAGTCCCTACGGGAAGAAAAAGGGCTTCGCCAATCAAAAAATAAAGGAGTTAAGGGGGAGTTAAAAAGGGAGGTAAAGGGGAGTTAACGGAC
>JAZUHM010000011.1:0-2779 GCA_045641725.1 Bacteroidaceae bacterium
CTTCAAGTCTATCAATGTGATGGCAGATTATATCGCCAAAAACCGCACCAAGTAATCCAGGTGCCTCATTGATTAGCACAAAAATTAACGAGTAACAACCTAAAACAACCTTTTAACGTGGAGAAATCCGTTTATATCACAGGCTCGGGCATCATCTCGGCTATTGGCATTGGCAAACAGCAAGTGCTCGAGTCACTCCTGCAAGGCAAGACTGGCGTAGCTCCACTGCGCTATCTTGACACAATCCATACCCACCTGCCAACGGGCGAAGTAAAACTCAGCGACGAAGAAATGCGACAGACATTAGGACTGGACGACACTTTCCAGGCCAACCGCACGTCGCTGATGGGCTCAATTGCGCTCAAAGAAACTATTGCCGATGCGCAACTTAGCAGCGACGACCTCAATGGGGCTTATTTTATCTCGGGCACCACTGTAGGCGGCATGGATTATACCGAGCGCCACTACCTCGACATGCTCGAAAACGACACCCATCTCCACCTGCTCCGCACCCACGAATGCGGCACCACCACCCGAGCCATGGCCGAAGCCATAGGGCTCGACAAGGTTGTTATGCTCACTCCATCTACCGCCTGTTCTTCGGCTGCCAACTCCATCATAATGGGCTGCAACCTCATCAAGACAGGCCGCGCCGACATAGTAATTGCCGGCGGTTCTGAGTCGCTAAGCAAATTCCACTACAACGGCTTCAACACCCTCATGATTCTCGACACAGAGCAGTGCCGCCCATTCGACGACACCCGCGCTGGTCTCAATCTGGGCGAGGGAGCGGCGTTTGTGGTGCTCGAGAGCGAGCGTTCTGTCAAGGCCAGAGGCATAAAGCCCCTCTTTCAGGTCGACGGCTACGGCAATGCCTGCGATGCTTTCCACCAGACAGCATCCTCTGACGACGGCGAAGGCGCCTACCGCGCCATGTGTGAGGCCATCGACATGTCGGGCCTCGACAAGAGCCAGATACACTACGTCAATGCCCACGGCACAGGCACTCCCAACAACGACGTGAGCGAGGGAGCAGCCCTGCAGCGCGTTTTTGGCGAACAGATGCCCCCGGTGTCAAGCACAAAATCCTTCACTGGCCATACCACGTCGGCCTCAGGCTCTATTGAGGCCGTTATCTGCCTCATGGCATTGCAAAACAGCTTCCTGCCCGCCAATTTAGGTTGGAAGAACCAAATCCCAGGCGGCATCACCCCCACCCTCGGCCAAACCGGCGTAGAGATGGAGCACGTGATGTGCAATAGTTTTGGCTTTGGCGGCAACGACTCGTCGCTCATCCTCTCTAAAATAAATAATAAGGAACACGCGGGAACAAGCGAAGCCTGCGCCGCCTCAGATTCTGCCACCAAGATCTATGTCAAGGCAAAATGCACACACCGCCCAGCCGATGGCCCAGCCGACATCAGCGAGTTTGTGCCGAAGTTAGAAGCACGCCGCATGTGCCGACTGCTCAAATCAGCCATCTACACTTCAATGACTGCGCTTAGAGACGCTGGCATCACCACCCCCGACGGCATAATCACCGCCACGGAATACGGCATGCTCGACAACAGCGAGAAATTCCTCTCGCAGATGTGTCGCGAGGGTGAGGAACTGCTCAAGCCGACCCTCTTTATGCAATCCACCCATAACACCATTGGCGGCACACTCGCCATCCGCATGAAGTGCCACGGCTACAACATCACCCACTCCAATGGGCCGCAGTCGCTGGCCGACGCCATTCTCGATGCGCGACTCCAGTTGGAACTCGGCAGGGTGCAAAACATCCTCGTGGGCTATCACAACGAGCTCACGCCTTGTTTTGCCGACATGGAACGCCGACTCTACAACCGCATAAGCGAACCTGGCGAGACATCCATCGTGCTTGTCCTCTCCACCGACCCCGAAGGTGCTATCTGCGACCTCGACGACCTCGACATCAACAGCCTGTAATCACTCATCCCCTACCAGACATTTCACCTCGCCATGCAACTGCTCAATAGTTTTTTCAACATCACAGACCGCCAAAACCGCGCATTCGACATCTGCCTCAACCCTGAGCACTTCATATTCAAGGCTCATTTTCCCGGCAATCCTATTGTGCCGGGCGTTTGTCAGGTGCAGATTGTGGGCGAGCTGCTAAGAGAAATCATTGGCCGCGACATCTATCTGGGCGAGGTAAAAAACATCAAGTATCTGGCCCTGATGACGCCAGCCGAGCGAACTGACTTCTCAGTGGCATTCCAAAAAATTGACGAGACAGAAAACGGCGTCAAGACCACTGTGAACATAGCCGCAGAGGGCAAGACCTTCACAAAATTGTCGCTCACCTATTCTTATTCCGCAATCTAGCAATGACCCAGAGCATCTGCGTTATAATACCCACCTACAACAATGCGGGCACAGTGCTCGACGTCATCCATAGTGTCGTGCCATTTGGCCTGCCAGTAATCGTGGTCAACGACGGATGCACCGATTCAACTCCGCAGCTCCTCGCCTCACAAAAAGGCATCACCGTAGTTGACTATGGCCGCAACCGAGGAAAAGGCTATGCCCTCAAGGCGGGATTTCGCAAGGCCATAGAGTCTGGCTACGACTACGCCATCACCATCGATTCCGACGGCCAGCATTTTGCCTCCGACATACCTGCGCTGCTTGAGGCCCACGCCGCCAACCCCGGCGCCCTGATTGTAGGCAGCCGCAATCTGCAGAGCCACAATATGCCCGGCAAAAACACTTTTGCCAACAAATTCTCCAACTTCTGGTTTGCCGTACAAACAGG
>JAZUHM010000012.1:0-7564 GCA_045641725.1 Bacteroidaceae bacterium
ATTATTGTTGTCCGGTAAAAATTTTCAGATCTTTCATAACATATTAATCTTCAAGACATTGTGTCGACATTACAGACTTGGGACTTACTTTTTAGTAGTCAGCCAGCAACTCAGCTCGCATTTGAGTCGTCTGCTCCCCTAGGGAGGGGAGCTGTCGCGTAGCGACTGAGGGGTCGATAGCATAATTTGTTGCTATTTAGCCATTTGTACTTGTTGGGCCTCCGTACCCCTCTGGCTCTTCGAGCCCACCGACACCGTCGTCGCTTTATCTTTCGAGGCTGGTGGTGCCTCTCAAGGCTCCTCCCCAAATCGCTTCTCACGCGATTTGCCCCTAAACAGGGGAGGAGACGACTCAATCACAATCATTTGTTTTACCGGACAACAATAATAATAAAAACATTTCTTACAAAGAAAATAATAGCGGGGCTCTCAGTATTTTGAGGGCCCCGCTATGGGTATCGTTTGGCTTATTGCTCGTCGATAAGCTTTTTCAAGTATTTGGATTTGACACCGAAATTAAAGTTTTGAGTTTCTTGTATTCCTGCAAAGTTGATGGCGATGAGTTCACCATATTGATTGATAATAGGCGAACCGCTACTGCCATGCAGGGCAGGAATGGTGTAGAGGTATTTGTCTTTGTCATCCTGACTTATTTTACCTGATGTGACCTGAGCCTTGAGGCCCTCTTTAGTGATGGCGAGATCTATGCCTCTATTATAACCAATCATGAAAATTTCATCAGTCTCGTCAGGTTCTTCCTCTGGTACTTTAAAGATATAAGTATCTTCTGGAGTCTTTTTGTCTTTTAGCTGTATGAGTGCGAGGTCGTGCTTGTCGTCAGCGGTGAGTGTCACACAAGGCTTGAAGTCATCTGGGCCTGTCACGTGGGTGTTATTGTATGCAATGCCGATGTTATTATAGCATGAGATATCAGATCTGCTGGCATCAATGCGGTCTATTTCCTGGTATGCGCCCTGCAACTCTTCCATGCGGCTGCTCAGTACATCGATTGCCTCCTTGTATTGAGCTTCTTCGTTAGAACCATAAGGAGCTGCGTAATAGCCTCTTCTGCATTGGTCGAGCAATTCGGAATCCTCGTCGTACTCGTCTGACATCAATTGTTTTATGGCCTCAAGGATATTTCCAATGGATTTGGTGAGATCTTTATATTCCGCAGTGCTGCCAACTACATGGGCATTTGTAGCTATGGTTCCCTCTTCGTCCACAAAAAAGCCGGTACCGAAGGATGTCGCAACTTCTATAGAGTCTTCATCGAATTGCAATCCGCTGATTTCTCCAGTTCTCTCGTCATAATTTGCAAAATAAATGTGTTCGCCATTAGTGAGCGTGACGTCATAGTAACTCTGATTTTGAATTATTACAACTCCCGAAGACATATTTCCTTCAATATCGTCTTTGGTCATTTTGCAACTTGAAATAAAAAGCATTGCGCATGTTAGAATGGCAAGAGTGCTGATGATTCTCATGTTTTATTGTTTTTGTAAATAATTGTTTTTTGCGATAGTGCTATGCAAAAATAGTAAAAATATGTGAAAAGTCTGTAAAATAGGTAGCAAAAATGAGATAGTTGGAATTTTTGCGGCCGGTTGTTTGCTTGTTTGCGGTGTGCAGAAATAGAAAAAGGGCAACGCTGTGTGGCGTTGCCCTTTTGGGTGGAGTTATATTGTGGTGATGTTTTTACATCATGCCGCCCATACCGCCGCCGGCTGGCATCGGCATGGCAGGGGTGTCTTCCTTCTTGTCGCAGATTACGCACTCGGTGGTGAGGAACATGCCTGCGATTGAAGCAGCGTTCTCCAGAGCCACACGGGTAACCTTGGCTGGGTCAACAACGCCGGCAGCGCGGAGATCTTCGTAGATTTCCTTCTTGGCATTGAAGCCGAAATTGCCTTCGCCCTCGCGCACCTTGTTTACTACTACAGCGCCTTCGAGGCCTGCGTTGTGGCAAATCTGGCGGAGTGGCTCCTCGATTGCGCGACGGATGATATTGATACCGGTGGTCTCGTCGGCATTGTCGCCCTCGAAGCCGCAGAGTGATTCCTGGGCGCGGATATAAGCTACGCCGCCGCCAGTAACGATGCCTTCTTCGATTGCGGCGCGAGTAGCGCAGAGTGCGTCGTCGCAGCGGTCTTTCTTTTCCTTCTGCTCGGTCTCTGATGATGCGCCGACTTCGAGCACACATACACCGCCAGAGAGCTTCGCGAGGCGTTCCTGCAGCTTCTCTTTGTCGTATGAGGAAGTGGTGTTGGCGATTTCAGACTTGATCTGGTTGATGCGGTCCTTGATGTTTTCAGGAGCGCCGGCGCCGTTAACGATAGTGGTGTTTTCCTTAGCCACAGTGACCTTCTCGGCAGTACCGAGCATCTCGATGGTAGCCTGCTCGAGCTTGAGGCCCTTGTCTTCAGAGATAACTACGCCGCCTGTGAGGATGGCGATGTCTTCGAGGATTGCCTTGCGACGGTCGCCGAAGCCTGGTGCCTTGACTGCGCAAATCTTGAGCTGTGTGCGCAGACGGTTTACCACGAGGGTGGTGAGGGCTTCAGAATCTACATCTTCTGCGATTACGAGCAGCGGACGGCCTGTCTGAACTGCTGGCTCGAGGATTGGGAGGAAGTCTTTGAGTGAAGAGATCTTCTTGTCATAGATAAGGATGTATGGCTTCTCCATCTGGCACTCCATCTTCTCGGTGTCGGTCACGAAGTATGGTGAGAGGTAGCCGCGGTCAAACTGCATACCTTCTACAGTCTTGAGGCGGGTCTCGTTGGTCTTGCCGTCTTCGATGGTGATAACGCCGTTAACAGTGACAGCGCGCATACCGTCGGCAATGAGCTTGCCGATTTCTGGGTCGTTGTTGGCAGAGATGGTGGCAACCTGCTCGATTTTGTCGTAGTTGTCTTCTACCTGCTCGGCCTGGCCCTTGATAGACTCGACAACCTTGGCAACGGCCTTGTCGATACCGCGCTTAACGTCGAGTGGATTAGCGCCGGCAGCCACGTTCTTCATGCCCTCTGAGAGGATAGCCTGAGCCAATACGGTGGCAGTGGTTGTACCGTCGCCGGCATCGTCGCCAGTCTTGCTTGCAACGCTCTTTACGAGCTGTGCGCCAGCATTTTCAAAGGCGTCTTCGAGTTCAATCTCCTTTGCAACTGACACGCCGTCCTTGGTAATTTTTGGCGCGCCGAACTTCTTGTCGATAACTACGTTGCGGCCTTTAGGACCGAGGGTTACCTTTACAGCATTGGCGAGTGCGTCAGCACCAGCCTTGAGCATCTCGCGTGCATTTACGTCGTATTTTATTTCTTTTGCCATAACTCTAAATTTTTAAAAGGTTTGTTATTTGTTTGTCTCCTTAACAAATTACCGCCACTACGTCTGACTGGCGCATGATGAGGTATTTTTCGCCGTCGAATTCGACTTCGGTGCCGGCGTATTTGCCGTAGAGCACTTCGTCGCCCTCTTTAAGGATCATTTCTTCGTCGGCTTTGCCCTGGCCAACGGCGATTACTGTGCCCTGGAGTGGTTTTTCCTTTGCGGTGTCGGGGATGATGATACCGCCGATTGTCTTTTCTTCTGCTGGTGCAGGAGCGACAATGATTCTGTCTGCTAATGGTTTCAGTTTCATAATTATGTGTGTTTTTAAATGTTTTGTGTATGTTGGAGCGTACCACTTTGGGTTGCTCTACTTAGATTAAATGCAAGAGGTGTGCCAAACTACCTTGTCGGAGCAAAATTTTTGCATCCGGGTGTTCTTAAATATGCTGGCAGGGCTCTAAGTGGCACTGTGGAGGTGCCGTTTTGGAGATTGCCGCTGAGTATTGTGCATTGCATGGTCTGGTCGTACTGATGATTGATGGGACTGCTGGCGTCGATGGTGCAGCCTGCGTCAATCTCGTCAAACTGATATACCATGGGGCCGCGCTGCAGGGCCATCTGCGAGTCGTCTTGGCGGTCGGTGATGCGCAGTATGGGGGTTGGCATGTTTATGCTGATGAAATCGTCGGGTGCCCAGCTGCGGGTAATCACGGCATAGCCGTCTTTGATCTCGGGGTTTGCTGCAATGCCGTTGACCATGATCTGCAGGGGGGCCTTCTTGGTTTTGGCGTTGTAGGCTGGCAGGTAGTTTTTGCCGTTCACCCACCATGGTATGCGGATATGTATGGTGGCTTGTGAGGGTTTGAGGTTTGATTGCTCGGTATAGATTTTCTTGTATAGCAGTGTGCGTGGGTCGTTGGGGTCTTCATATACGTTCTCGACGTACTGCACGTTTACGGGCTGCATGTTGGAGGCAAAATTGAGCGAGGTGTTGTATTGCCAGGGCCCGCTGTTGTTGGTCTGCAGATAGATATCTACGCCCGGGGCAGTGAGGTGTGCATTGCTGCGCACGAGGGTGTTGATGTAGATATGGTCGTCGAGCTGCGAGTATGCCATCTGGTCTATTGTGCGCAGTATGTCGTTGGCTTCTTTCCAGGCTTTGGAGTTGCGTTCTGAGGCCCACTGGGTGAGGATTCTGTTGTAGAGTATATGCTCGGCGAAGTCGATGTATTTGGCATGGCCGGTAAGGAGCGCCAGCTGGTAGCTGAGGTTAAACAGCTTGACCGACTGCTCCAGGTTGTCGGCTTTGCCTTTGGTGTTGCCGAGTATGGAGGCCTGCTGCATGGCCTTGTCGCACTGCGCCACCAGCTTGGCCACTTTGCCTGCGGAGGTTTTTTTGACTGACCAGTCATCCTTGACAGGGGTTGCGTCGAGTTGTGAGGCCTTGTGCTGGTATTTGTCCCAAAAGAAGTCCATCAGATAGATGCTGTCGGCATGGATGGGGGCGAGGGGTGTGGTGAGTGCAGTCTGTGCCACAGCGTATAGTCCGATGGTCATTGTGAAGATGAGTGCGGTGAGTCGTTTCATGCAGGTTGTGAGTGTTTTATAGTTTTATCTTGGCTACGAGTTTGCGGATCTGACCCTGGCCTACGATTGGGGCGTGGGCGTCTTCGGGATAGACGATGCAGAACTCGCCCGGGCTGAGTGTGAACCACTTGTGGCTGGGGGCGGTGTAGAGGGCAAAGTCGTTGTCGGCATCGAATGGGGCGTCGCTCTGGCCAAGGGTGGAGAGGTGGCGCCAGCCAAACTCCTCGGCGCAGCTGAGCGGGATGTGTACGTCGAGATACTTGCGGTGCACCTCCAGTTTCTGCTGTTCGCGTGGCACGAGGGTCGATTCGTTGACGTTGATAAACAGGTCGTCGCCCTGCACGGTGATGCGGCCGGTGGGGGCGTTGGTCAGGTCGTTGGCTGCGAGGTAGTCAAACAGCACCTTGATGAGCGGGTGCATGGCCTCATAGCGCTTGCTGTCGGAGATATTTGCTATAATCATATTATATTATAAATAAGGTAATAGGTGCGCGGGATTTTGAGCCTTTGGTGCGGGCTGAGAATTTTTTGCTGCGCGTTGATTTTATTGCGTTGCGTGCTAATTTTGGTTCACAGCGCTGTGAACAATCGTTCACAGCGCTATGAACAATCGTTCACACCGCTGTGAACACACGTTCACAGCGCTGTGAACGGAAATTAGCGCGCACTTTGTTGTTTTTAGAGCGAGTTTTGTGCTTTTTAGGGCGTATGCCAATGGTGGCGGCTTAGGGATTATCTGTTGGCAATCTCTTCGAGCATGAGCCAGCAGTTCATCAGGCCGCGTGGCACGTGGAAACAGCCCTTCCACTTGCCGCCCTTGAGTGGGAGCAGCACCTCGCCCTGGCGGTTGAGGTAGCCATACCATTCGGGGTGCTCGGGGTCGGTGAAGTGGCTCCAGGTGTAGTCGTGGATGCGCTTGAACCACTCGAGGCACTCCTGGTTGCCGGTGAGCTGATAGCCCTTGAGCAGCGAGATGAGGGTCTCGATGTGTACCCACCAGAGCTTCTGGTCAAACTCGAGCTCGTGGCGCGGCTTGCCCAATCGGTCCATGAAGTAGAAGATGCCGCCATACTTTTCGTCCCAGCCGTATTTGATTTCGGCCAGACAGATTTCGATGGCCTTGTTGATGAGCTCGGGACGGTTGAGGCGCTTGCCGAGGTCCATCAGGAACCAGCACGACTCAATGGCATGACCCGGATTCATCTTGCGGCCGTCGAGGCAGTCAACGAGTTCGCCGTCCTTGCCCAATGCCTCGACTATGAGGCCGAGCTGAGGCTGATAGAATACGTCGAGCACCTCGTGGATGCAATCGTCGATGGTCTTCTGGAGGAAGTCAGGGTCGATGAGCGGTTCGAGCTCGAGCGACACGTTGCACAGAATCATAGGCAGGTCGAAGGTCTTGAGGGCGCGTGCTCCCTGAGCGGCCTTGTTCCAGCGGCCCTTTGGGTTGTCAACCTTTGAGAGCACAATCTCGAAGGTCTTGCGTGCGATGTCGGCATATTCCTGACTGTTGGCGGCGATGCTGAGCTGGCCGTAGGCGATGGCGGCAAAGGTGTAGGAGAAGATGTTGTAGGGCTCTACCAGCGGGTTGCCTTCGCGGTCAATAGCGAAGTACCAGTTGTAGTTGCCGTCGTGGCCGTATTTCTTGAGAAACTCGGCACCCTGTATGGCGCAGTCGAGCCACTCCTGGCGCTTCTCGACGGTGTTGTAGAGTTTGGCAAACATCCATACCTCGCGGCACTGCAGCCAGATGAATTTGTCGGTGTCATAGACGCTGCCGTCGCGGTCGAGGCATGAGAAGTAGCCGCCAAATTCGCGGTCTTGTGAGTTGTTGAGCCAGAAAGGGAGCACCTTGTCGAGGAGCTCGGTCTTGTATTGCTGTGCAAGCTGTTTGAAATCTAGTGTCATTGTTTTAGGATGAAATTTGAATGATTTAATGTTTATAATTCGGGGTTGATAGAGAAAATCTTTGTGTTGAATTAAAATGCCATCGGCATTTGATATTGGTAGCCAGCTATTCTTATGGCTGGAATTTGTAATTGTGTGTATTTCGATGCCTTTAGGTATCGGATAGTAATATTGTCTTTGGCTATACGTCTTTTAGGATATATTGTTCGTTATATTCAAGACCTGTCTTGTCAAAAATATATCGTATTTCATCATTAAACGAAACTTTTTTATGATGTTCTTTTTGATTATCGATATATTTACTAACGGCGGGTAAGAATGATTTACTATAGGAGAAAGCTCCATAGCCCGATTGCCATGAAAAGAATTCGATATGATATTGTTGTTTTATAAATTTAGATGATTGAATTTTTAGTGATTGAACTAACTCTGACAGCGACTCTCGTGGCGACATTCCAAATAGGATGTGTATATGGTTTTCGGTGCCATTAATAGCATATGGTTTGTGCCCGTGGTTTTTTAATCCTCCTGCAATGTATTTGTATAATTCGTCTTGCATGTTGGGACGAATAAGAGAGGCCCGATTACTTACGGCAAAAATAACATGCATGTATATCTGTGTGTATGTATTAGCCATGTTGTATAATTATGTGGTGGTCCCATACCTAAAGGCATGGCTGTCGCTCATTACGCTTACCAGCCATATGAATAGCTGGCTACCAATATTTTATGCCTA
>JAZUHM010000013.1:0-1679 GCA_045641725.1 Bacteroidaceae bacterium
AGCATTGCAACAATATAAAAAATGTGTACAAAGAATAGCCTATTTAGGAGAGCTGTCGCATAGCGGCTGAGGGATAGCGCCACACTTAGTTACTATCTTTGGTAAGTCCTACCCCTCCGGCTCTTCGAGCCACCTCAACTCCTCAGGGGAGGAGACAACTCAATCATAGTATTTTTTACCGGACAACAATGCCTCACAAACAGCCCTCTCGCAAAATCTCTGCGCGCTCTAAAAATCACACGCTTCGAGATAAATTCTGTTCACAGCGCTGTGAACGTTTGTTCACAGCGCTGTGGACGATTGTTCATAGCGCTGTGAACGATCGTTCACAGCGCTGTGAACCAAAATTAGCACGCAACTAGATTTTTTAAGCCCGAAGAATTGGCAGAAAATCACGAAGAAAACACCCGCTGCCGCACCATAATCTGATTTATATCTTCACTAAAAATCCAAATTTATACCTTATTATATATAAAAAAGGGGTAGAATATTTGCATGGTTTACTTTTTTAAAGTAACTTTGCCAAAGACGTTTAATAATGTCGCAAATTTCTACAAATATCTTACAAAATTGAAAACAAAACTCATCATACTGATCGCAGGCCTCATCATGGCTCTGCCCGCTGTGGCCCAACAGCGCAAACTCGCTGCCACCAAGGTGCGCACCTACCAGAGCATAGTTGACAGCATTCAAAGCAGATATATCGACTCGCTCAATA
This sequence comes from Bacteroidaceae bacterium, assembly GCA_045641725.1. Classification (GTDB taxonomy): domain Bacteria; phylum Bacteroidota; class Bacteroidia; order Bacteroidales; family Bacteroidaceae; genus UBA6382. Next base: position 719 of record JAZUHM010000013.1, read on the forward strand.
TCCTCAAGCACCAACTCGATTCCATCAGCGCCATGCGCAACAATACCAACGACACCCGACTGCTGGCCAACCCATATTACTACCGCCTGTTTGTAAACCCCATGCTCTATCGCCGGCCTCTGCACCAGGTGATGAGCCTCACCACACCAGGCAACGGCGTGTCGGCACTCGTGGAGGACAAAAGGCTCGTCGTTGACCGCAACATCAACAGCTTTTTCGCCAACATGTATGTGCACCACCCCGAGATAATCAACCAGACAGACTCAGTGCTCGAAAACAGCAATGGCGTGCGAAAAGACATCAACGAGACGGTCACCCACACCGCCACCGTGTCGGAAATCGTAAAGCCCAAGGAGCTCGAGACCGTGATTGAGCCCATCGAAGCCGTTAGCCGCAGACCAAATTTCTGGACCTTTAAGGGCAACGTCTCTACACAGCTGCAGCAATTCTACTACAGCGACAACTGGTATCAGGGCGGTACCAACTACAACTCCATGATCATCACCTCGTGGCTGAGCCTCAACTACAACAACAAGCAGAAAATCATGTTTGAAAACAAGCTCGAGATGAACCTCGGCTTCCAGACAAACAAAGACGACAAGGAGCACAAATTCAAGACCAACACCGACCTCCTGCGCCTGACCGACAAGCTCGGCATCCAGGCCAGCAAGCACTGGTACTACACCGTGTCGCTGCAAAGCTGGACACAGTTTTACCCCAAATACCACAACAACACCAACAACGTTTACTCCGATTTCATGTCGCCGTTCGAGAGTGTGCTGTCAATCGGTATGGACTACAAGTTGAACAAGAAGAACTTCAACCTCTCCGTCATCCCGGCGCCGCTTTCCTACGACTTCAAATATGTAGATCGCAAAAGTCTGGTCAACAATTACGGCACACGCGGCCACCACTCAATGGAGACCATCGGTAGCAACATCACATGCAATATGACCTGGAA
>JAZUHM010000014.1:0-3037 GCA_045641725.1 Bacteroidaceae bacterium
TACTCAGCGACGGCGAACCGCATCCTTACACCCAGCTGGCGCAGCTCGGCCTGCCCGTCGCTGCCATCAAGCAGGCTGTAGAAACCCTGCTCAACGAAGGCGAGATAATTTTCAACGACGGCTTTGTGTCGCTCGCCTGAGCCACAAGACATTAGCCTCTCATACAAAACAATTGCGCCCCTCTCACGTTTTCTTGCAACAAACAATGAGAGGGGCGCAAAACCTATTATGCTTTCTTAAAACTGCTCGCGATAGAAGTCGAGCATCTCGAAGATTTCGTCGTGTGTGGCGCTCTGGTTGAGCTGAATATCGCCGATTTCGCTGAGAAGTGTAAAATTGATAAAGCCCTGCGTGTTCTTTTTGTCGTGAGTCATCAGTTCGTAGAGCTGCTCATAGCTCTTGCAATCAAAGTCGAGCGTGCCGTAATTCTCGCGGATAAAGGTGACCGTCTGGCGCATCTTGTCTTTAGGGAAATTCATCTTGGTGGCGCTGAGATAGAGCTCGCAGATCATGCCCCATGCCACAGCATAGCCGTGGAGCACCGGCGTGCTTTTAGCCATAGCGTAGCTCTCAAAGGCATGACCGGCAGTGTGGCCCACATTGAGCGCTTTGCGAATGCCTTTTTCGAGAGGGTCTTCAAGCACGATGCGCTGCTTTACCTCCACATTCTTCTGCAGCAACCGGCTGAGCTCGGCCAAGTCTGGCTGATTCAAGTCAAAATTAAGCAACTCAGCCCATGTGGCGGTATTGCTGATAAGGCCGTGCTTCAGCATCTCGGCATAGCCCGAACGGATGTTCTGGTCATCCAGAGTCTGCAGGAAATGAGTATCGATAATCACCTCGAGCGCATTGTTAAACACGCCAATCTCATTCTTCAATCCGTTGAAATTGATGCCAGTCTTGCCGCCCACCGACGCATCCACCATGGCCAGCAAGGTGGTCGGGATGTTTATGAACTTAATGCCGCGCTTAAAGGTAGAAGCGGCAAATCCGCCAAGGTCTGTCACCATGCCGCCGCCCAGATTGACCATCAGCGAGCGCCTGCTGCCGCGGCCTTCGCCCAGCGCTGTCCAGACCTGACTCAAAGACTCCACTGTCTTGTGGACATCGGTGGCACCAATGGTGATATTTACAGCCTGTTTCACGGCTTCGCATTGCTCCAGGCGACCGAGACACAACTCGCGCGTGGTCTCGTCGGTAAGTATAAACAGGCGGTCATAGTCCGTCTGGCTCAGCACCTGCTCCAACTGCTTGGCAGCATTGTCTGTAAAAATTATGCTCTGCGCTGTCATAAGCTTAGTTTTCTTCTAAATCATAATCCAGTTCAGGAATCACGCCGCCCAGGCTGGCTCGCATCTCCACAAGCTGCTGGCGAATCTGGCGCAGTTTCTCAATAGCCTCATTGCTGCGATATGCGCCATCCTTGTTGCGGCGCAACATATCGCGAGCGGCAGAGAGCTTCATACCGCGGCGCTTTACCAAATCATGGATTATGCCCACGAGTTTGATATCCTCCTTGGTATATTGGCGCACACCGCGTCCGGCACGCTTGGGAGCAAGCTGCGGAAACACCGTTTCCCAATAGCGCAACAGCGATTCATTGACATTATACATCTCTGCCACTTCCTGAATAGAATAAAACCTTTTCAGATCTTTATTTGTGTTTAAAGCCATTTTTGACTATGTTGATATGGTTTATATTTAAAATATTATACCTTATTATTTATAAAAGGCGTGATTTAGATTGCAAATGTAATGAATTATTGTTAATTTTGCAGCCAAATTACTAAGAATATTTTAATTATGATGACTGCAAAAGAAATAAGAAACTCATTTAAGAGCTTTTTTGAGTCAAAAGGACACCTTGTAGTTCCTTCTGCACCAATGGTTGTCAAGGACGACCCAACCCTTATGTTTACCAATGCTGGTATGAACCAGTTTAAAGATATTATCCTGGGCAACGCTGAGCCCAAGAGCCGCCGAGTTACCGACTCACAGAAGTGTCTGCGCGTCAGTGGCAAGCACAACGACCTCGAGGAGGTTGGCCACGACACCTACCACCACACTATGTTTGAGATGCTCGGCAACTGGAGCTTCGGCGACTATTTCAAGAAGGAAGCCATTGCCTGGGCATGGGAATATCTTGTGGATGTGCTCAAGCTTAACCCAGAGATTCTGTACGCCACCGTGTTTGAGGGCTCACCCGAGAAGGGTCTTGAGCGCGACAACGAGGCTGCCGGCTACTGGGAGCAGTATTTGCCCAAAGACCACATCATCAACGGCAACAAGCACGACAATTTCTGGGAAATGGGCGACACAGGCCCATGCGGCCCTTGCTCGGAGATTCACATCGACCTCCGCTCGGCTGAAGAAAAAGCCAAGGTGCCAGGCGCCGAACTGGTAAACAAGGATAATCCGCAGGTTATCGAGATTTGGAACATCGTGTTTATGCAGTATATCCGCAAGGCCGACCACTCTCTCGAGGTTCTGCCAGCCAAGGTTATCGACACCGGCATGGGCTTTGAGCGCCTCTGCATGGCTCTCCAGGGCAAGCAGAGCAACTACGACACCGACGTCTTCCAGCCTCTCATCAAGGCTATCAGCCAGCTCTCTGGCGAGGAATATGGCAAAGACGAGAAGAAGGACATTGCCATGCGTGTAATTGCCGACCACGTTCGTGCCATCTCATTCTCCATTGCCGACGGCCAGCTGCCCAGCAATGCCAAGGCCGGTTATGTAATCCGCCGCATCTTGCGCCGTGCAGTGCGCTATGGCTACACCTTCCTCGGTTTCCAAGACGCATTTATGTACCGCCTCCTCCCTACCCTCATCGCAGAAATGGGCGACTCTTATCCAGAGCTCGAGGGCCAGAAGGTGCTCATCTCCAAGGTAATGAAGGAAGAAGAAGAGGCATTCCTCCGCACCCTCGCCACAGGTATCAACCTGCTCGACGGAGTCATCAAGGACACCAAGGCACAGGGCAAGAATGTGATTGTCGGCGTACAGGCCTTCACCCTCTTCGACACCTTTGGTTTCC
>JAZUHM010000015.1:0-2568 GCA_045641725.1 Bacteroidaceae bacterium
CGCTTTTCAATCGTTTGACCCAGACCCGCCAGGCCATCGTGTCTGACGTGGCCGGCACCACACGCGGCCGCCAGTATGGCAAGGTTGACTGGTGCGGCAAGGTTTTCTCTATCGTTGATACCGGCGGCTGGGTTGTTAAGACCGATGATATTTTTGAAGATGAGATTCGCAAGCAGGTAACAGTGGCTACGCAAGAAGCCGACGTGATTCTGTTTGTGGTAGATGTGATGAACGGCATTACCGACCTCGATCTTGAGGTGGCTGACATCTTGCGCCGTCAGTCTAAGAAGCCGGTAATTGTGGTTTCAAACAAGGCTGATTCCAATGAGCTGACCTATGGCGCGGCGGAGTTCTATGCGCTAGGCCTTGGCGAGCCTTACTGCATCTCTGCGCTCACAGGCAGCGGCACCGGCGACTTGCTCGACGCCGTTGTGAGCAAGTTTGACGAAAACAAGAAGGATGAACCCGAAGACGACCTGCCGCGTTTTGCAATCGTAGGCCGCCCGAATGCTGGCAAGAGCAGCCTCACCAATGCCTTTATTGGCGAGAAGCGCAATATCGTTACCGACATTGCCGGCACCACTCGCGATTCTATCTACACCCGCTACAATAAGTTTGGCTTTGATTTCTATCTGGTAGATACTGCGGGCATCCGCAAGAAGAATAAGGTCAACGAAGACCTCGAGTTCTACTCGGTGATGCGCTCAATTCGCGCCATTGAGAACAGCGATGTCTGCATCTTGCTCATCGATGCCGAGCGCGGTATCGAGGCTCAGGATATGAATATCTTCCAGCTCATTCAGCGCAACCTCAAGAGCATGGTTGTCTTTGTGAACAAGTGGGATACTGTGGAGGAGAAGACCAACCAGACCATCAAGTATTTTGAGGCCGCAATCCGTGAGCGCATGGCTCCATGGACAGACTTTAATATTGTCTTTGGCTCGGCTCTGACCCAGCAGCACATCTTCCGCGCCCTGGAGCAGGCCAAGAATGCCTACGTCAATCGCAAGCAGAAAATCAGCACCTCTAAGCTCAACGAGGTGATGCTGCCGATTATCGAGGCCTTCCCGCCTCCCTCAATCAAGGGCAAGTATATCAAGATAAAGTATTGCTCGCAGGTGCCAAACACCCAGATTCCTACCTTTATATTCTACGCAAACCTGCCGCAGTATGTGAAGGAGCCGTATTATCGTTTCCTCGAGAATAAGATTCGCGCCAACTGGGATTTCACCGGCACGCCAATCCGCATCTACATCCGTCAGAAATAATCTGCGCACAACGATATGAGATTGCTTTATTTGGCAGTAATGTGCGCCATGCCGCTCCTTATGTTGTCTTGCGGCTCTAATGGCCCCGATGAAGTGGCCGTCAGATACGTCATGATGCTTGACGAAGGCAAGGCCGACGAGCTGATTGACCATATCTACGGATGCGACAGCGCCAGCGCGGAGTATCGCAGCCACATGCAGTTGGTTTATAGCCGGATGGTGACCAATGTGCAGAAAGAGTGTGGCAAGATCAAGAGCGCGGAGGTCGTTAAGGTCGATAATCATGAGCCGGAGGGCTATGCCGACGTGACGCTGCACATTGTTTTTGAAAAGAACTGTGAGCGCGACATTCTCGTCTCGCTGGTGCGCCACAACGACGAATGGCAGCTGAAATAATGGCCAATTTGCCCCAACTTGGGCTGCGAAAGGCTCTAAAAAAGTATTTTATACATCTTTTTCATCGCAATATCAAATAAAATGTTATCTTTGCGATTACAAAACTAACATTATTAAACAAAACCGATATGAGAGTTATTATCAAAGACGATTATGCACAGCTCAGTGAGTGGGCTGCCAATTACGTAGTAAGCCGCATCAATGCAGCTAATCCAACCCCAGAAAAGCCTTTCAAGCTTGGCTGCCCAACTGGTTCTTCTCCACTTGGTCTCTACAAGGCTATGATTAAGCTTTATGAAGAAGGCAAGGTGTCTTTCCAGAACGTGGTTACCTTTAACATGGACGAATATGTCGGCCTGCCAGAGGAGCACCCTGAGAGCTACCACAGCTTTATGTGGACAAACTTCTTCAGCCATATTGACATCAAGAATGAGAACGTGCATATCCTCAACGGCAATGCTGCTGACCTCGAGGCTGAGTGCGCTGCTTATGAGCAGGCTATCGTAGAGGCAGGCGGTATCGACCTTTTTATGGGCGGCATTGGTCCTGACGGTCACATCGCTTTCAACGAGCCTTTCAGCTCGCTGGCAAGCCGCACCCGCATGAAGTCTCTTACTACTGACACTATTATCGCTAACTCACGTTTCTTCGACAACGACGTAAACAAGGTGCCAAAGACTGCCCTCACCGTTGGCGTTGGCACTGTGCTCGATGCTAAGGAAGTGCTCATCGTAGTAAACGGCCACAATAAGGCTCGCGCTCTGCAGGCAGCTGTAGAAGGCCCTGTTACTCAGGCTTGGACTATCAGCGCCCTCCAGACCCACAAGCACGCTATCATCGTTTGCGACGAAGCTGCTTGCGAGGAAATCAAGCTCGGCACATATCGCTATTTCAAGGATATCGA
>JAZUHM010000016.1:0-11207 GCA_045641725.1 Bacteroidaceae bacterium
AGACGCCGGCGTAGATGTGGTAGTAGCCGAAGGTTTTGAGGCCGGCGGCCACAATGGTCGCGAGGAGACCACCACCATGTGCCTCATTCCACAAGTGCGCAAGGCCACCTCGCTGCCACTGATTGCCGCAGGCGGCATCGCCTCTGGCCAGGCCTGTCTGGCAGCTCAGGTGCTGGGCGCCGACGGTGTGCAGATCGGCACACTCTTTGCGCTGTCGGAAGAGAGCGCTGCGGGCGACGCATTCAAGCAGGCCTGCACCAACCTCAACGAAGGCGACACTATGCTCTGCCTGAAGAAACTTTCGCCATCGCGCCTTGTCAAAAACGGGCTCTACAATAAGATTGCCGAGGCAGAAGCACGCGGCGCCGATGCCGACGAACTGCTCGAGATTCTTGGCGAGAAGGCCAATCGTCGCGGTATAGCCGAGGGCAATTGGGAGACTGGCGAAATGCTCATCGGCCAGATTGCATCCGACATCAAGAAGGTTGAGCCAATCAGCGTAATCATGCAGCGCCTAATTGATGAATACAACCAGGCCTTGGCCGCACTCAAATAAGCCATTTATTAACCTAACCGACACAATAATATGACGCTTTTTCGCAAACATCATGTCATTGCTTTGATTTCCATCATAGCCACTATTGTGCCCTCACAGGCACAGCAGCGATCCATGCAAGAGGTGCTCGACATCATAACTGCTGCAGGACAACCCGCCATACAAAATTCGCTGAAGAGCAAATCCTTTGGCGACAATGTGGCATCGCTCCTGCCCTCTTCGCAACTGACAAAGCAGCCTTCCACCTCTGGTCAGGATGAAGCTTTCTACGTTTATTCACCCGGCCAGAACCAAGGTTTTGTGATTGTGTCGGCCGACAAGCGCATGTCGCCCGTGCTGGGTTATGCCAGCAAGGGTGATTTCAACATCAACGAGATGCCCGACAACGTCAAGGCGTGGCTGCAGAGCTATGTGGCCGAGGCACAGGCCCTCAGCAACACCATTGGCGGCAATGTCAAAGAGCAGACCATAATACCCGCTGCCGAAGGCGAGGTCGGCCCGCTGATTGCCACAAAATGGGATCAAAGATATCCGTATAACCTGCATTGCCCCTATTACGACGGAACCAATCAGGCCGTCACAGGCTGTGTGGCCACGTCAATGGCACAGATTATGTATTACTATAAGTGGCCAACTACCGGCATGGGCTCCAACTCTTATACGTCCAGCTCCTACAAACTGCCCCTCTCAAGGGATTTCTCATCTATCACCTTTAAGTGGGAACTGATGAAAGAGTCATATACCGGAATAACCCTGAACAAACAAGAGGAAGACGCCATCGCCGAACTGATGTACACCTGCGGTATCTCGGTCAACATGGACTACGGCCCCTCGAGCGGTAGCTCACAGATAAACCAGATGCATGCACTCGCCAAGAACTTTGGCTATGATGCCGACATGGCTGCCATCCAGAAAGACCTCATGCCGATTAACGACTGGCACGCAGCCCTGCAAGCAGAAATCAACGCCCAGAGACCTGTCCTGATATCAGGCACAACGGCCCAGGGCAACGCCCATGCCTTTATAATCGACGGCTACACTCCCGACCCAGCCGACGAATACCCATACTATCACATCAACTGGGGATGGGGAGGCCAGCTTGACGCCAATTTCAAGATGCACAACATGTCAGACACCGGCGACCCCAAAGACGCCTATACGCAGGCCCTCTCAGCCCTCATCAATCTGCAGCCAGACAACAATATCGAAGATTTCCCCCACTTAATTCAACTGGGCGGAATCGGCCTAAGTTCTACCAATATCGACCTGACCAACGGCGAGAAACTGGACATTGACCTCGATCGCCTGATAAACTGCAGCAACAAGGCATTTAGCGGCACATTCACCGTTTACCTTATTGACAATGCAAATCAGCGCACACCCATTAAGACTCTCGCTATAAACGATATGCTGACAAACATGTATATCTCTGGCTCGCAGAATTGCAATATCCCGTCAGCACTTGAATCTGGCGAATACACCATTGCCATCTACGCCCAAAGCAACGGCAGCATCGAGGAGTATCTCGTGCCTATAGGCAATCCGGTGGAGAGCATCACCATCACCAACGATGCGTCTATCTACTACCCGCAGATTATGGCCACCGACATCACCACCTCGATTGCCACCAGTGCGCCACGCGATATCACCCTCACCGCAACCGGCATACTCAATTATGCAGACCTTGCATTTAGCGGCACACTGCAAATGATGATCTGCGACTACTATGGCAAGCGACTCGCAAACTTCGGTTCCACACGCTCGATCAATGGTCTTGGAAAATTCAATTACTACTCCAATCCATTCACATTCAGCGGCACATTGCCCAGCGACATCAGCGATGGCGCCTACAAGTGCTATCTCGCTGCTAACCAAAACGAATATAACGGCTGGGGAAAAGTCTCAAAATACGTCATTGAAGGCGGCTATATTACCCAAGTTGGCATAGAAGCCGGTCAGAAACTCTGGATAAAAGATGGCGCCGTCACCTTTAACATGCCTTATGTGCAGGGAGATGTCAACAACGACTACACTATCAATGTGGCAGACCTCAGCGCCATGGTGCGCCTGATTCTGGACAACCACCAGGTCCGCGACTTCACATTCTACGCTTCCGACATGAATGAAGACGCCACTCTCAACGTGGGCGACTTCAGTATTCTGGCAAGCAATATCATTGGCGCCGCAGGCAAAAGGGCTGCGTCATCCAAGAGTCTGCCAGGCTCTATCGTTGCTGCCGAAAATATCATAAGCCTTGACGCCATGCAAATAAGCGACGACGAATATCAGATTGACATCAATCTCAACAATTCTCACGAGGCTTTCAACGCACTCCAGTTTGACCTCAACCTGCCACAGGGCGTAACGCTCACACATTCCAACATCAGTCTGACCAACCGCACAAAAGGCTTTAAGACCATCGTTGGCAATGACCGCGTGCTGATTTGCAACCTATCCGATGCCGACATCACTGAAAACAACGGCCCTGTCGCACGTTTCAACATCAAAGTCGCCACGCAATCAGAGCCAAGTGTTGGACTCAGCAACATCATCGCATCCAACTCAAAGAATTGCGAGGCAATCTGCCTCAGCGACGTTGCTCTCAGCGGCGAGGAGCTGACCGGCATCAGCCAAACCTGCGCTGCCGACGGTCTCAACATCAAAACCGTTGGAAATAGCGTGATTCTCACAAGCCAAAAGCCTTGTGTGGCCACAATTGTCAATGTCAATGGTCAATTCGTGGCAAACATCTCACTCGGCGCTGGCGAAAGCAGAGAGGTAAATCTCGCGCCCGGCGTATATGCTATTAATAATAATAAGGTAATCATCAAATAACACCACTATGCTGAAACGTACAATATCACTTGGGCTTCTAATGGTATGCACTCTCTGCGTATTGGCTGCCGACCCAAACAAACTGTCTTTATCTGACATTTCTGTCGTCACAGGCCAGAAAAATGCCACTCTCACCATAGACCTCACCAACAAAGACGCAGTCAGCGACTTGCAATTTGACTTGACTCTGCCTAAAGGCTTTAGCATCTCTACCGACACCAATTCGGAACTGCAAATTGCGGTTAATCCCAAACGTACATCTGACTCCAAGCACAGCATTGCGTCCAAGACGCAGAGCAATGGAGCTGTGCGCATACTCTGCACATCTCTCGAGGGAAATACCTTCAGCGGCAATAGCGGCGCGGCTATCAGCATCCAGCTTGACATTGCCGACGGCGTCAAGGCCGGCACCTACCCAGTGTCGCTCAACAATATCGTGCTCTCAAACAACACCGCCACCTACACCCCGGCGGCCACAAGCAGCCAAATCACAGTGCAGCAGACTGCGATTATCAGTTTTGTGCTCGACAGCGAGGAGATTCAAAGAGACACGCTCATAGTGGGAGCGCCCGTCAAAACCCCGCAAATCGATGAGAGAGAAGGCTATACCTTCAGCGGATGGGGCGAAGTGCCTGCAACAATGCCCGACCACGACGTGCAGTTCACTGCCAGCTTCAGTATCAACAGCTATAAGCTTGAGTTTATTCTTGACGGCGAAATCTACAAGACCGACAGTCTGACTTACGGCGCACCAATCCAAGTGCCCACGCCTAAAGATAAAGAGGGCTATACATTCAGTGGTTGGACAGGCGTGCCAACCACCATGCCTGCCAACGATCTCAGATTCGAAGCGACATACAACTGGATTCACATCCGTGGCGACGTCAACGACGACGGCATAATCAACACCACTGATGCCGTTTGCATCTACAACTATATTATCATCGGTACCGGCTCTGGCGTCACTCTCAGCAATGCAGACGTCGATGGCAATAACAGTGTGGATGCTGCCGATGTGGTTGAGTTTTACAATATCCTCTTGGCACGCTGATTTCCACTAAAACCAGAATCCCAAACAACCGCCATCACCCATGTCAGCAACGAAGGTAATACACGGCAAATTCCCCGATGAAACCTTGGATTTTTGCGTCCAGACCATAGGTTTTTTCGACGGCGTGCACCTCGGACACAACCACTTGATTAAGCAGGTGATGTCAGAGGCTCACAACCGCGACATGAAATCTATGGCTATCACCTTCAGCGCTCACCCTCAAAAGACTCTTTCGCCCCAACACGCTCCGAAACTACTGACCACCCTCGACGAAAAGCTCGATTTGCTTACTAAGACAGGATTGGATTATGTAGCCGTGCTGGATTTCACCCCCGACATGGCGCAAATGAGCGCTCGCGACTTTATGCAGCAGGTGCTGGCAAAGCAATTAGGCGGTCGGGCGCTTGTGATTGGCTATGACCACCACTTTGGTCGCCCCAAAGGAGAGAACTTTCAGGATTACCAGAAATTTGGCGATGAAATGGGCATAAATGTGGTACAGGCCACGGAATTTACCACCCCAGAGAATCTGCATTTCTCGTCGTCCCAAATACGCAAAGCGCTACAGGCTGGCGACATTGCCACAACCAACAAGCTGCTTGGGCGTCCTTATTCTATCAAAGGCACCGTGGTGCATGGACAAGCCATCGGCCACAAATTAGGATTCCCAACCGCCAACTTAGACATACACCCCGACAAATTGCTGCCCAAAGATGCCGCCTATGCCGTCAAAGTACATCTGAATGGCCACAGCCACATCGGCATGCTCTACATCGGCAAGCGACCGACATTTGAGGGACTCACTGAGCAACGCGTAGAAGTAAATATTATAGATTTCAACGGGGAAATTTACGGGCAGACTCTCGAAATAGAAATCATGCATTTCCTGCGTGGCGAGCAGCATTTCGACTCTACAGAAGCTCTTGCGGCACAACTGCAGCGCGACTTGCTCGGTGTCAAACAACTGCTAAACTCTTAAAACGATGAAAAAGACATTATTCCTTATCGGAACATTCTTGCTTATACAATTTGGAGTGGCCTCGATATTTACCACTATAAAATTATCCTATAATATCGTCCAGAATATCACCCAAGGAAACATCGACTTAGGGAGCATCAGCACTGATGTCCCTTCTCTAAGCGCCGCCGAAATTATATTACTACTATTTGTTTGCAATGCCTTGACAGTCATTGCCAGCATCCTTTTGTGCAGAAAAGGCTTTGCTGCGCCTTTTAAATGGCACAGCGCACCCACAGCAACCGGACGCACTGCCATAATTGCCCTAAGCATTGCCGCCATGCTTCCGCTCATGTATTTTACCAATGCAGTGACTGAACTGATCGGCCTGCCCGACATCATGGCCAATCAGTTCATGGAAATGTGCGAATATCCTTTCTGGGCAATCTGCGTAATCGCAATCCTCGCTCCACTGGCAGAGGAGCTTTGCTTCCGCTACGGAGTATGCAACGCCATGCTTGAATCAAAACTCCGCCACAAGCTCAGCCCGAAATGGCTAAAAGTTCTCGCCATCGTGGTTTCTTCGCTCTTATTCGGCACGATTCACATGAATCCCGCACAGATATTAGGCGCCTTGATTCTGGGCTTGTTTCTGGGCTGGCTCTATGTAAAGAGCCGCAGCATCTGGCCTTCGCTCATCTGCCACATCCTCAACAACGCTCTTGCGCTGGCAATAATGCTATCTATGCCGCCAGAGCAAAAAATGCAGGACATCACGCCCGACATCAGTATCTTTGCCTCGCTCATTGTGGGGGCGGCTATCTTGGCCGGCATATTGATTTGGTGGCTTAACCGCATAATTACGAAATTCAGCATCGCGCAAGATGCCGCCCCATTAGAAAAATAACAGCTTGAATGACCCATTCCTCCGACATACTGAAGATTTCCGTGGTGATGTGCACCTATAATGGCGCACATTATCTCAAAGAGCAAATCGACACCATTCTGCAGCAGACTTATCCCATCTTTGAAATAATCGTACAGGATGACGGATCTACCGATGAAACCTTTGAAATTCTGCAAGACATCGCCTCACAAAACCCTATTGTCAAGGTTTTTCGCAACGAAAGCGGATTGCACGGAATCAACGGGAATTTCTTCTCAGCCATGGCCCGCGCCACTGGCGATTTTTTTGCCATTTCTGACCAAGACGACCTGTGGGAACTCGACAAACTTCGCTTGCAGGCCGAGGCTATAGGCGACAAAATGCTGTGCTCCGCTTTTTCGGTACCATTCTCCGATGACGGATACCCAGTGGCGCACGATCCACGCATACCCAACACCCATCTTATTCGCAACACCTACATCTGCGTTCTGCCTGGCCACAGCATGCTTTTCAATAGAAAGATGCTCGACTATATCAAAGGCGGCGAAACCCTACCCCTCTACTATGACTGGCAGCTGGTCAACGTGGCAGCCGCCGCAGAAAGCATCGTTTTCATCGATAAAAACCTGGTGCACTTCCGCCGCCACGCTGATGCCGCCACGGCCACTATGCCAGTCGGCCACCAACTATTATCCAGCGGCGCCTGGCATTATATCAAAACTTCGTTATTTCACCACCATGCGCTGCAAAAGCTCGTCAAGCGCAGATTTACCACCGTATATCCATTCCTCCAGAAACTGCCCTTTGAGACTCAAAGCCGCAAAGATGCGCTGTATATGTGCCAACTGCAACTGAGCAGCGGTCCTATGAGCTTCATCAAGCGCGTCGTCTTCTTTGTCCGCCACTCAAGATGCCTCTTCCACACAGAAGAAAAGCGGCCCGTCATCAGAATCCTGCGCGCTGCATTCTTTGTTTTCTCGTGTGGCTATTATTACAGAGGCCAGCTTAAATAACTCTCCTATGCGAATTTTGCTTGTCAACACTTCAGAACTAACGGGCGGCGCCGCCATAGCAGCCCACCGACTAATGGACGCTCTCAACAACAAAGGGGTTGAGACCCACATGCTCGTTAGCCGAAAGGAGAGTGACCACAAGATGGTCGTCGCGCTCAAAAATCCAAGGTTTCATCGGGCAAATTTCCTGATGGAGCGCATCAAAATCTGGGTAGCAAACCGCCTAAGCCGCCGCAATCTCTTTGCCGTAGATATTGCGTCAAACGGCACCGACATAACTCAGCTCAAAGCCTTTGAGGAAGCCGACATAATCCACCTGCATTGGGTTAATCAAGGAATGCTGTCGCTCAACAATATTGAGAAAATCCTGCAAAGCGGCAAGCCCATCGTATGGACCATGCACGACATGTGGCAATTCACTGGCATCTGCCACCTCACTTACGACTGCGAGCGCTACCAGACAGAATGCTGCAACTGTCCGCAACTATGCCATCCCGGCGACACAGACTTATCTAATAAGGTATTTAAGAAAAAGCAGAAGCTATTCTCAAACCACAACGTGCATTTTGTGGCCGTCAGCACAAAACTGCAAGAAAAAGCCCGCGGCAGCAAACTTCTGGCCCAGCAGCCTGTCAGCGTAATCCCCAATGTGTTTCCCGCTACAGGATTCTGCACTCTCGACAAAGGCCAATCCCGCACCGCCCTGCAACTGCCCGCCCACAAAACCATACTGGCTTTTGGCGCTGCACGCATCGACGACCCGTGCAAAGGCTTCGATTATCTAAAAAAAGCCATAGACATCCTCATCGCCCAAGGAATATTTAAGCCAGAGCAGCTTCATCTTGCACTATTTGGCAAAATCAAGCACCCCGAGGCTCTCAACGACCTGCCAATCAGTTATACATATCTCGGCTACCTCAAAGACAAACAACAATTGTCCAGACTCTACTCTGCAGCCGACGCAGCGGTGATACCATCGCGATATGAGACCTTTGGCCAGATCGTAATGGAGGCCCAGGCTTGCGGATGCCTGCCCGTGACATTCACTGGCAGCGGCCAAATGGACATAATCAACCACATGCAGACAGGCTATCTCGCCAGATATCTCGACGCCGAAGACTTTGCCGCAGGAATCAAGTGGGCAACCTCCACTCAAGCAGACTCTGCCGCTATCAGAGACAACATCAACCAAAAATACTCAGAAGACGTGGTGGCGCAGCAATACATAGATCTCTACACCTCCTTGCTGGCCGACAACACTTAAAAAACTATCAGCAACTCAAAAACACCAATCATCACGATGGACAATAAGTATATGGAACTATTCCGCAAGGAATCCCTCCGCAAATCGCAGCTCAAAATGCTCGACATACTTGAAAAAGTAGATAAGGTATGCAAGGAGCACAATATCACCTATTGGATTGAAGGCGGCACTATGCTCGGCGCAATGCGCCACGGCGGGTTCATACCATGGGACGACGACCTCGACATCTCAATGATGCGCGAAGACTATAACCGTTTCCAGCAAATCGCTCCCGATGCCCTGCCCAAGGACCTTTTCATGCAAACCCGCAAGACCGACACCGATTTCTTTCACCGCGAAATAAAAATCCGCGACCTCAATTCATATATTGCCGACGGCGGCGACGACAACAGTCTGAAATACCAAAAAGGCATTTTTATAGATATTTTCCCGTACGACCAGGCGCCGGCAAAGTGGCAGAAATTCATGGGAAAGATTGCCCGGCAGACGTGCGTGGCCGACGTGGCGCTCAACACAGTGCACCACCTCACATGGACCACCGAACTGCAGTTTATCTACTTCAAAATAAAACTGCCTATACTCCGACTGATCTGGAAACTAGGCACAAAACTCAGCAGCAATGGCAAATTCGTGGCCATCGACCCGCACCTGAGCTGGTGCAGAGCCATTCACCGCACCGAGAGCATCTTCCCACTCAGCGAGATTGAGTTTGAAGGCAAGAAATTCCCCTGCCCTGCCTTGCCCGACGAATATCTCACAAAACTCTATGGCAACTGGCGCCAGATTCCACCAAAGGAAAAACAGCAAATCCACTCGCAGATTATCATTCCGCAACTTGTGGAGGAATAATGGCCAGCCCACACTCAGCCAACGCCCAACCAGACACTATGAACAGCAGAATAAGATTTACCATAGCCACCGTGACCTGGAACGCAGCCCCCGTGCTTCAGCGCACACTCGACAGCGTAGCCAGCCAAGACTATCCTGACGTAGAGCACCTGATTATCGACGGCCAGTCCAAGGACAACACCATGCAGATGGTAGAGGCGTACAAGCAAGCCAACACCTCTGCCCACGAGATTGTGGCCGTCAGCGAGCCCGACAAGGGCCTCTACGATGCCATGAACAAAGCCCTCGCCATGGCCACAGGCGACTATATCCTGTTCCTCAATGCCGGCGACAAGTTTCACGCCGCCGACACACTCTCGCTGATAGCCAAAACCGCCCAGACCAACGCCGACGGCTATCTGCTACCGGGAGTAATCTACGGCCACACCGACATAGTGGACGACAATGGTCTGTTTCTACGCCATCGCAGACTCGCCCCACCCGAAAAACTCACTTGGGAATCATTCACCAACGGCATGCTTGTGTGCCACCAGGCTTTTTTTGCCAATATGGTTGTAGCAAGCGAACTGACATACGACACAAACTACCGCTTCTCTGCCGACTACGACTGGTGCATTCGCATCATGAAGGAGGCCACCCGTCTCCACATGCCACTGAGCAACGCCCACATCGTGGTGGCAGACTATCTCGACGGCGGCATGACCACCCAAAACCACCGCAAGTCGCTTATTGAGCGGCTCAAGGTGATGGCTCACCACTACGGCTGGGCCAAGGCCATCGGCAAGCACATCTACTTTGTGTTCAGAGCCATCAAAGCCAAATAGTTCATTATGTCGCCCATTTGGGATAAAAAGGGCTAAAACCGACTCACATCTATAATATATAATAATGTATAAGGACATCCACAATATTATCTTCGATTTCGGCGGAGTGATTTGCGACCTCCTGCCCGAGCGCTGCATTCAGGAGTTTTTAAAACTGGGAGGCAACATTGAGATTTTCCCAACACAATATTCCCAATTCAGCGGCATCTTTCAGCAGATTGACCGCGGAACCATCACCCCACAGCAGTTCCGCGACGCCATGCGCCAACAGGCCAACATTCCCCAAGCCACCGACCAACAGATTACCGACGCATGGAACAGCCTGCTCGGCCCTATACCCGACGAGCGTTTTCTCGCCTTCAAGAAACTCAAGCAAACCCACGACATCTTCATACTGAGCAATTGCAACGACATTCACTGGCAGGAAATCAACAGCCACCGCATGTATTTCGAAGGCGAACACGTCACCGCATGGTTCAAACAAGTATTTCTGTCGTATGTGATGCACCTTGAAAAGCCCGAAGCCGAAATATATCAGGCTGTGCTGCAGAATGCGGGCATCAAGGCCGAAGAAACGCTCTTTATTGACGACAATCTTCCCAACCTCGAAGCCGCAGCCAGCCTTGGCATAAAGACTCTCCACACCAAAAACGGCGATTGGGTTGAGAAATTGAAGGAAATAATAGAATAATCATCGCACTATGAAGGCTCAGTGGAAAAATACTGGGGACGTTTGAAATAATTTAATCAAAACATGTGATCAAAAAGTTTGTCACAGACTTGCGCCTTTCGGCTACTGCTGCGGGCGAGGCTGCCTTTATAAGAGTAAACTCTTAACAGCCAGCCCCACCCGCAGCAGTAGTGGTGCCAAGCACCACCGCAAGTCTGTACCAAAAGAAAAAGTGGCTACGCCAAAAAAAGGTCTTCGATAATCAAAAAATGTCTAAACCGAAAAATGGTGCATTTCGTAG
>JAZUHM010000017.1:0-5012 GCA_045641725.1 Bacteroidaceae bacterium
TCTGTCAGTCGGCATGGCTTGCTTGCAGAGAATTTCTGCGCTCAAAAAATCGTGTTCTTCGGGCTTAAAAAAACTAAGTGCGCGCTAATTTCCGTTCACAGCGCTGTGGACAAACGTTCATAGCGCTGTGAACAATTGTTCACACCGCTGTGAACAAACGTTCACAGCGCTGTGGACGGAAATTAAGTCGCAACGCGATTTTTTTGCCTCGGAAAATGGAATTTTTGGCGCGCTCCCGAAAATGATCGGGAATTGGATTCTTTCAAAAAGGACCAAAAACAAATGCGCGCCTACTTTGTGGTGGGCGCGCATTTGGTGCGGGTTTATGGGGCGAGTCGTGCGGTTGCGACTCGGCAGTCGGTGGTGAGGTGTGTCTTTAGAAGAGGAATGTGAAGATGTCGTTGCCCAGGGCATAGACCATCAGTATGAGCAGGAGAATCATGCCGGCATACTGGGCGTAGGTCTGCACCTTGACGCTGAACTTGCGGCGGGTGATCATCTCAAGCAGGCAGAACAGGGCGTGGCCGCCGTCGAGGGCTGGTATAGGCAGGAGGTTCATCACTGCCAGAATGATTGATATAAAGGCGGTGAGGCGCCAGAATGCCTCCCAGTTCCATGTGTCGGGGAACATCTTGCCAATGAGCAGTGGGCCGTGGAGCGACTTGACGCCTTCCTTGGTGGGGATGTATTTCAGGTCGTTGATATATCCGTTGATGGTGCTGGCGCCGAGTGCAAATCCGCCGGGTATGGCTTCGGCAATGCTGTACTGCTTGGTGACAGGCTTGTAGATATGGTACATCGAGGTCTGGGTGATGCCCATGTGCAGTTCGGCGTCGAGCAGTACCTTGACGGTGTCGAGCGCGCCGGTGTTGGCGTGGGCCACGGTGAGGGTGACGGTGCGCTTGCGGATGGAGTCGTTGGTTGTGGCGCCCTCAAGGCTCTTGCTGAGCTTGCTTACTTGTGCCATGTAGTCGCTCCAGTTGCTTACGCTCACGCTGTTGAAGCTCTTGATGGTGTCGCCCTTGGCTATGTGGGCCTTGGCGGCCGATGTGCCGGCGATTACGCTATCTACCACCGTAGGCACGCTGACTGAGAGGAAAGCCTTGTCGGCCTGCATCATGTCGAGCAGGCTTACGCCTTCGGCGGGCATCTGCAGAGTGGTGGTCTTGCCTTGGCGCAGCACTGCCACCTGCTTGGCATTGGAGATGGCGCGCAGCATGTCGATGTTAAACTGCTTGAATTCCTTGCCGTCGGCGCTCAAGGGGATGTCGCCTTCCTGAAATCCCAGCTTGTGGGCCTGCTCATTGAAGGTGAAGCCCTGCTTGATGTCCTTTATGGGCACATAGGTCTCGCCCCATACAAAGAGGATGGCGCCGTAGAGCACAAAGGCCACGATAAAGTTCATCATCACGCCGCCCAGCATCACCAGCAGTCGCTGCCAGGCGGGCTTGGTGCGGAATTCCCAGGGCTGAGGTGGCTGAGCCATCTGCTCTTTGTCCATCGACTCGTCGATCATGCCTGATATCTTGACGTAGCCGCCCAGAGGCAGCCAGCCTATGCCGTATTCAGTGCCGTTATAAGGGTAGTTTCCCTCTGCATCTTTCTCGATAGGCTTTTTGCCCATGAGGCGGCGAAACCACGGCGAGTAGGTGCTGAAGAACTTAAACTTCCAGTCAAAGAAGAGGAAGAATTTCTCTACTCGGATCTTGAAGAGTTTTGCAAAAAGGAAGTGGCCTCCTTCGTGGAGGATGATGAGCAGCGCCAGACAGAGGACCAGCTGTGCTGCCTTGATGAGAATAATTTCCATGTTCTGTATTGAGGTTGTGTTGTTTAATGCTGTTATGAATTGATAAGCTGCTGTGCCACGATGCGGCTTTCGCGGTCGGTGGCGAGATAGGCGTCGAGCGACGGCGTGGCCTCGTAGGGCACAGTCTGCATGGTGCGGCAGATTATGTCGCTCAGCTGCGGATAGGTTATCTGCTCGTTGCGGAATGCGAGATTTACGACCTCGTTTGCCGCATTGAGGATGCACGGCATGTTGCCGCCCTTGTTGATGGCCTCATAGGCGAGGGCCAGACACGGGAACTTGTCGGTATCGGGCCTTTCAAACGTGAGCGCTGCCGTCTGGAAGAGGTCCAGGCGCTGGCCCGAGAGGCCGAGGCGCTGCGGAAACGAGAGGGCGTACTGTATTGGCAGGCGCATGTCGGGCACTCCCAGCTGCGCTTTGACCGCGCCGTCCTTAAACTGCACGGCACTGTGCACTATGCTCTGCGGATGTACCAGCACCTCGATTTTGTCTGCCCCTACGCCAAAGAGCCACTTGGCTTCGATCACCTCAAAGCCCTTGTTCATCATGGTGGCAGAGTCTATGGTAATCTTGGCGCCCATCTGCCATGTGGGATGGCGCAGAGCCTGGGCCGCCGTCACGTTGGCCATTTCCTCTTTGGCGAACTTGCGGAACGGGCCGCCGCTGGCTGTGAGCAGTATCTTGTCTATCTCATTGCTATCCTCGCCCACGAGACTCTGGAAAATGGCCGAGTGCTCGCTATCAACGGGCAGGATAGGGGCGTGGTACTTCTGCGAGAGGGCAGTCACGAGTTCGCCGGCCACCACCAGGGTCTCCTTGTTGGCCAGGGCGATCTGCTTGCCTGCCTTGATGGCCGAGATGGTCGGCTCGAGGCCGCTGAATCCCACCAGGGCGGTGATTACCACATCCACCGTGTCGGCCTGCACCACCTGGCAGAGCGCCTGCGGGCCGGCATAGACCTTGACGGGCGTATCGGCGAGGGCAGTGCTTACCTCTTCGTATTTTGATTCGTCGGCAATGACTACGGCGTCTGGCTCAAAGCGGCGCGCCTGGCCAATGAGGGCCTGCGTCTGGCTATAGGCGGTGAGCACTCTCACCTCATAGAGGTCGGGATGCTCCGCCACGACCTGCAGCGTCTGTGTGCCGATGCTGCCTGTGGAACCGAGGATTGCCAATCTTTTCTTTGCCATGTTGGTTGTATTCTTAGTGTTGTTGGCTCCCGCGAGAGGGGGAGTCGTCTGGTTAAAATCTGATTAGTTGAGTGCGAGCAGGCCCTCAGGCAGGTCGAGCTCGATGGTGCGTTGGGCGGTGTCGAGGTTGCTCACCAGGTCGGGGTGCACCGGCAGCAGCAGTTCGTCGCCCTGCGGAGTCTGCAGCACCATCAGTATGTTGGCCGAGGAGTCATCCACGCTCACCACGGTGCCAAGCTGGCCCGCCTTGGTGTCGGATACGGAAAATCCTGTGAGGCTTTTCCATGAGTAGAGCTCGTCTTGGTTGCCCTCGGCCAGTTTCTTGGGGAAATAGACGTCGGCGCTCTGGAGAATTCTCACGGCGTCGGCGCTGTCGAGGTTCTCAAATTTCAGTATGGCCGTGTCTTGGCCGCGAAAGCGCCACTCTTCCAGAAAGAACGGCACGAGCAGTCCGTCGATGTCGCAAACGAGGTAGTCGGCCTCTACTCGGTCGAATATGTCGTCGGTAAAGTGCATGTCAATCTCGCCGCGCAGACCGTGGGCCCTGCCCATTTTGCCTATCTTGAAGACTTCTGCTGGCAGGATCATACTCGGGTGATGTTGGCGCCCAGTGCGTTGAGGCGGAGGTCAATATCTTCGTAGCCGCGGTCTATCTGCTCTACGTTATCTATGCGGCTGGTGCCCTCGGCGCTGAGTGCGGCAATGAGCAGTGCGATGCCGGCGCGGATATCTGGCGACGCCATGCGGCGGGCACGCAGTCTGAGCTCGTTGTCGTGGCCAACGACCACAGCGCGGTGAGGGTCGCACAGGATAACCTGGGCTCCCATGTCGATCAGTCGGTCAACGAAGAAGAGGCGGCTTTCAAACATTTTCTGATGGAAGAGCACCGTGCCCTTGGCCTGGGTGGCCACTACAAGAAGCACGCTGATAAGGTCAGGCGTGAGGCCCGGCCATGGGGCGTCGTCGATGGTCATAAACGAGCCGTCGAGGAATGTGTCAATTTGGTAGTGCTGCTGCTCGGGTATGTGGATATAGTCGGGGCCAAACTCGAGTTTGATGCCCAGGCGCTCGAATGACTTGGGGATTACGCCGAGCTGCTTGGCCGACACGTCGCAGATGGTGAGTCCGCCGCCGAGCATTACCGACATGCCGATGAAACTGCCCACCTCAATCATGTCGGCCATCACCTTATGGTCGGCGCCGTGGAGCGAGGCCACGCCCTCGATGGTGAGCAGGTTGCTGGAGATGCCGGAGATCTTGGCGCCCATTTTGTTGAGCATGGCGCAGAGCTGCTGTATATAGGGCTCGCAGGCTGCATTGTAGATGGTGGTGGTGCCTTTGGCGAGCACTGCCGCCATGATGATGTTGGCGGTGCCGGTGACAGAGGCCTCGTCCAGAATCATATCGGTGCCGGTGAGGCCGTCAGCGCTCAGAGTGTAGCGGGAGTTCTTGGTGTCGGAGTCTAAGGTCGCGCCGAGCTGACACATGCCGTAGAGGTGGGTATCTACTCTGCGGCGTCCGATTTTGTCGCCGCCGGGCTTGGCCAGCACAGCCTCGCCAAAGCGCGCCAGGAGCGGACCAACGAGCATCACGCTGCCTCGCAGTGTGGCGCATTGGTGCATAAACTCTTCGCTGTGGGCATATTGCATGTCGATGTTCTCGGCCTTGAATACAAAGGTGCCCTTTTGGGGGTGCTCAATGCTCACGCCGAGATTGCGCATCAGTTCTATCAGGTGGAGTACGTCGAGAATCTCGGGAATGTTGCTGATTCGCACTTCCTCGCTGGTGAGCAGTGCGGCGCAGATGACCTCGAGGGCTTCGTTTTTGGCGCCCTGCGGTGTGATTTTTCCTTTGAGCGGGTGACCGCCTTCGATAATGAATGACGACATTATGCTATGGTTGTTTGATGTTGCTGAATAATAATAAGGTGTGGCGTGGCCACGGTCTTGGGGCGTGTTTTGCGGGTGTGGTAATGCGGGCCGGGTGTGGTGATGCGGGGCAGGGTGATGTGATAT
>JAZUHM010000018.1:0-5228 GCA_045641725.1 Bacteroidaceae bacterium
TTAGGATCAATGAGGACGTTAGTGTTGCCATAGACTTTGGCGATGTCGAGGAACTCATTAGCAACAGTTGTAATATCTTTTGTTACGGGATCAGTACCATCAGTAGTTGTTATCGTCACTATTTTCCCAGCAGTCTGAGAATCCAAACCCTTTCCGCCACCATAGATACCGCCCTCGATAGTACCGCCATAGATGTTCACATTAGTGTTGCCATAGACGGTTGCCACCGTGGTAAATTTGCCTCTATTAGCAGCAGTAGCCAGATTATAAAAATTCGATGAACCCTCACCGCCGCCATACACACCATCATAGATGTGACCACCGTAGATGTTTACGTTGGTCTCACCCCATATAGCTCCACCCTTTTCCATGGCATAATCCACCATCAACTCTGGAGAAAATCCATAACTACCACCGAATACACCGCCGCGAACAACTCCACCATAAATATTCATCTGTGTAACTGTTTCGCTCAAATCAATATCCTCGGGTTCTTCCCCATCATTTCTGTGGAGCATACTTTTTACGTGAACCATACTTTTGTTCTTGTCGTATGGCTGGTATTTCACACCCATGTAAGGATAGTTTCTGTAGGTAGAAGTATTATCCACGTATGGAATGTATTGGTCGTTGGTATAATCTTCCGGATTATACGGACTAACTAAGCCACTCACACCACCGGCAGATACATACGCACCGTTTTCGATAGTTCCGCCATACATATTCAGCGTGCTCTTTCCGTAGAAGGCTGCATTGGCAGTACCATACTGACCTTTTGTCATACGACCGAAGCAAGCTGCGTAGTAGCGATAAATGGTTACATCGTTATCGTTTTCGGCTAAGATATTTGTTTCGGTACGACCAAAGTAGGAAGAGTTAGAAAGATTAGCAGAAGAAGTATTTACAGTATTTCCCTGCATAGCACCAACCAGCGTGGTAATCTTTCCTCGTTTTATATTGAACTGTACGTCTGCATATTCTGCGCCTTGCGTCATACCAGCACAAAGGAAAGCAATGTCATCTGGATAATCTTTATTACCATGCCATTCTTTACCATTCTTTGCAGGATCTATATCAACATTCACAATACATGTAAGAGGATTGTTAGGATTGCCAACGACATAGCGTGATTTAAAATATGAGTCTGATACACCTGTAACACGGTTACTGAGTATTCGACCGAACTTGCCAGATTTGATGGTT
Source organism: Bacteroidaceae bacterium (assembly GCA_045641725.1). Taxonomy (GTDB): domain Bacteria; phylum Bacteroidota; class Bacteroidia; order Bacteroidales; family Bacteroidaceae; genus UBA6382. The sequence continues at coordinate 1,204 of JAZUHM010000018.1, forward strand.
AATGTCACCGGTTTCTTCATAAGATCATTAAAACCGCCATCGGTCTTACTAGTGCTAAAGGTGTAGGTATTAGCAAACAAGAACACCTGCATATCCGGAGCCTTTCGTGTTACACCATCTATTTTAAGTGCACCATTGGATGGAACCAAATCGTTGGTGATATTCATAGAGCAACCTACATCAAATGTGCAATCATGCAGATACATCGAAAGGAAACAGTTAGATTGACCACCAAAGCGGATATACTTAAATTTCGTATCAGCGCCAATGCGGGTGGGTTTATTACTAGCTGTACTTGATGGATCCACTTGATTGTGCAAAGTAACCATTCCTCCCGCGTTTACCTTGGCAGCCGTAGTATTTTCTGCCGTCCAAGGCCAAACGCCCGTGATGGTTGCAGGTATTCCTTGCGCGCCATTGCCTTTGGCCATGGTCTCATCTATCTGTATCAAAGCAGTATTCGTGTTAAGTACAACAATGATATTATGATCCCATGCCTCGTCGCGGTCAGCATCGGTCGTGCCGGCATAGTTTGGCAATTTCTTGTAAGCGTTTGCCCAAGAGTTGACAGGAGTAGTGCTGCTATTGCCATTGCCATTAGTATTTGCACCAACGGTCAGATACACCACATTATAGGTTACGCCATCGTAGGTTTCAGTATACGTCTGTCCCCACGACATATTAACGCAGGTGAGGATTGCTATTATGAATATGTAGAGTCCTTGTTTCATCATTTATTCTATCGTGATATGTTTGTTATCGTGTTCAGCGAGCACGTAGAGGTAGTCCGGGTTGAGGGTGACCTTGAGGTCGTAGTAGTAGCCCGCTCGGATGGTGGTGACAGGATTGCTGCTGGCATCTTTGAGGGTGCCTAAAGTGAAGGTGTTTTGGGCTGTCACGTCCTTGCGGGTAATGTGCTCGTCGGTGGCGGCGTCCTTATCATATATATAATAGGTACACGCGAGGGTGTTCTCCTTGCTTGTGGTCACCACGGCGGGGTCAACATAGGCATAGGCTATGAGTTGGTTGCTGGTAGTGAGCACTTTGTCCACCAGTGTGCAGTTCGCACCGTTGAGGCTGATGCTCTTCACGCGGATATAGCGCACCTTGCTGTATTTCTCGCTGACTTTAAAGGCGAAGCGCAGCAGGGCTTTCTTGTGGTGGAGGGTCAGCAACATGTGGTTGCCGTCTATGTTCTCTTTGGTGGCAGTGCCTTCCAATTCGTCGCCATCGTCGATAGTGGCTGAGGCATAGAAAGTGTAATTCTCGCGACGTATAAGCTGGTCGCGGAATATAAAGCTGGGGGTATAGCGCCAATACTCATTGTGCTCGGTGCAGAGCGATGTGCCTTTGCTGAGGGTGAACTCCTTGATGGTGACATCGCCTTTCTTGCATGTCATGTCGATAGTCGCGGGGTAGTCGGTGTGTTCGATGACAATGTCGTCAGGGGCATCTGTGAGGATATTGGTGGCAGTGAGGCTGCTCTTCAGCTTAGCATCGCCCAATCCGTTCTGCCATGCGGCGCGGATGCAGTAGTCCACCTCCTGCGGCGTCTGCTCGTTGTCGTCGGCGCACGAGGTGGTCAGCAGTGCTGCACCTAACATTATTATATATATATATAAGGTATATCTCATCTTATTACCAGTTTTTCCATTCTTCTTCCTGCTCGCCGCCAAACTTCCATGGGTCAATCTTGACGTCGAAGATCTCGATTCTATTGCCGCCTGATATCTTGAAGATATAGGTATAGCTGTAGTTTGGTTGCCAGTTCATATATGCGGCGGGGATGGTGGCTGTCTTGGGCTCGCCATCGATGGTGGCGCTCAGCACAAAGGCGCGGCTCACGTCCTTGTCGTTAGGCAATACATAATAGTATTCTGTGCCGCCAACGGGCACTGCTGTCACGGCATTGTTGCTTGCTGTGCCATGGCCGTCGCTGAGGCTCACATTGCCAAAGGCGAGGTTTGCTGCCGATGTAGTTGCGTCGATGTCAAATGTCTCTCGCTCGCCAGTCTTTGAGTAGTTGACCATCAGCTTGCCTGCGGTGGGGATGGTGCCGCTGGCCGGGGCGAGGGTGATGCCCTGGATGTTGATATTGTCAAAAGCCTCATTTGATATCTGGTCGCCAGTGTAGAACATGATGCGCACCTTGGTATAAGGGTGTCTGAACTTCAGCTGCACCACCTCGCCCGACACTGGCGAGCGCTGGTAGAGCTCTGAGAACAAGACTACGCCAGCGGGCTCAGTGGCCAATTGCTGCAGGCCGGATATGGTGAGCTGTGTGCCGTCAGTGTTCCACGAGCCACCAGCAGTGGCACCCCAGAATCGGTAGGCCGAGGCTCCGAAGTCCCAGTATTTGATAGTCTGTCCGCCGCTCACATATTCATAGTCATGGGTGTTGGTCTCGGTAGTGTTGGCTGTGCCGGCGGCGTATGTCACGCTGTATTGGTTAAACACCATCTGTGTGCCGCTGGGCAAGGTCTTATAGCCCCACACCGTGAAATTGTTGTTGAGCGGAGTGGCCCCCTTGAGCATCACTGATTGCTCGTTGGCCTCTTCTGATGCAAAGACAATAGCATGCTGCTCCATCACCGCGGGCAGCTCTTCGCTGCTGCACGATGCCAGAGTCACGGCCGCCAAGAGGCCGATTATCAGCAGGTAGTATTTATGTATTGTCTTTGTCATTGTCGTTGTGTCTTGTATTCTGCGACCAGTCGCAGAATCATTATCTCCACCAGTCGTCTTTCTTGCGGCAGATTGCCTGCGCGATGCAGTTCATCGTCTTGCAGTATGCCACGAAGATGGCGTCGTCCTTGTGGCGGTAGTGGTATTGCCAAGGGCTCACCAGTAGCATTCGACTGGCTTCGCATCGCTCAATGTCCTCTTGCGAGGGATGGTAGAGCTCGGGAAAGCCGTTGTCGATGATGCTCACCACCGGGCAACCGGCTGCCATGACCGCCTGCATTATCTCGCGCTCCTTCGGACTGATGCCGGCCGACACCATCACGGCACCGGCGGCAGCCTCATCCAGGCAGCGCTCTTTTTGTCTGGAGAAGAGCGGCGTGTCTTTTCGGTGGCACACCACTGGCAGCATCCGCCTCTCCAGCAGCCCCCTGTCTCCGTATGTGTGGCACACTATTCTGCGACTAGTCGCAGAATATAAGAGCCGCCTCCTCACTGCCTCCAGCTTCTCTTCGGTCACATCGCGCGCCGGGCATTCGCGCTTGAGGTAGCCCTCGAGGGCGCTGATGCTGACGGCGGTGTCGATGCCCGCTTTGTTGGCTTTGAGCAGCTGGCGGTTGCGCGAGCGTAGCCAGCGGCTCTTGGGGTTGTTGTATATGTAGAGGCGGTGCCCCTCCAGATTGTCTTCGCTTAGCAAGAGGCTATCGCTATAGCCTATGCCAAAGAGGAATCCTGTTTTGCTGTGGCTGCCTGTGGCAGTCACCTTGAAGGGTGGCGCGCTGTATTGTTTTTCGCGACTAGTCGCGGAATAGAGCAGCCTCGCCTGCTCCCTAATCCACTGCTGGGCTTCGGCCTGCTGGGTGGGGGTGAGAGCCTGGTATGCCTTGAGCCAATCCTTGGCAGTGCCGACTGGTGTGGTGGCGCCTTGGACCAGCAGGTGGCGGTATGCCATGGCCACGCGGGCCTTGAACAGGCGGATCACGTCGCTCAGGTGCTCCTGCATAAAGCCGGTCACATAGAGGATGCCATGAAAATGCTCTGGCATGACGACGAATTCCTCTGCCTTGTCGTAGATGACGATGTTGTGAAAGCGCTGAGGCAGCGTGAGCCACGCTTGGCGCATTGCCTCACCCAGAGCCGTCAGACGGCATTCTGCCATGCGGACTGGGTCTGCGCATTCTTCTATCTTGCCCAGCAGGGGAACCATGCCTTCCACCCTTAGCGTCACCATGTAGGCCTTGTGGCCGCCATGGTAGTTGTTGAGTTGGTTTCGGCGGAGCATGCTGTGCTGCACCGGCAGCCAGTATGATGGTCTCTCCTTTTCGGGCATTTTGTCTTTCTTG
>JAZUHM010000019.1:0-2834 GCA_045641725.1 Bacteroidaceae bacterium
CCTGAGCGACGGCAACAGCAAGTCAATAGCCTTCAGCGGCGAATATACCAACAACGCCGTTGAGGAAATGGAATACCACTACGCCCACATCGTCAACCAGATAGAGAAACGCTTTGTCTCGACCGACTATCACGGCATCGACTTCAAGGCAATGGCAAAGCACTATGCGCAATTCCTGCCCGACATCAATAACTATCGCGACCTTGGCGAAATGGGCAGCGAGCTCGTGGGCGAACTGAATTGCTCGCATTCGGGCTTGAGATACCGCGCCACAAATTCAGCTCCGGCCACTGCAGTGCTGGGCGCATTCTACGACACAGACTACAAGGGCGACGGCCTCAAGATAGCCGAGGTGCTCAAAAACTCTCCGCTCGACGTGATAGACAAAAAGGTGCAGCCGGGCCATATTATCATGCAGATAAACCATGAGCCTATCAAGGCGGGCGAGGATTATTACCCACTGCTCGCCGGCAAGAGCGGCAAGCAGGTGCTCCTGACCATCAACGACGATAAGGGACAGTCCTACGAAATCTTTGTGAAGCCGATTTCTCTCGGTACTCAGAATGCGCTCCTTTACGACCGCTGGGTTGATCGCCGCGCAGCCATCGTGGCCAAGGAGACCAACGGCCAGGTGGGCTATGTCCACGTCAAGGCTATGAACAGCGAGAGCTTCCGCAAGACTTATGCCGACGTGCTGGGCAAATATGGCGCCTGCAAGGCCATGATTATCGACGAGCGCCACAACGGCGGTGGCTGGCTGCACAATGATCTCGCCATTCTCTTCAGCGGCAAGCAGTATCAGACATTTGTGTCGCGCGGCCAGAAGCTGGGCTTCGACCCGATGAATCAATGGACCAAGCCTTCTTGCCTGCTGGTGACCGAGGACTGCTATTCCAACGCCAATGGTTTTCCATATACCTACAAGACCCTTGAGATAGGCAAGGTGATTGGTGCGCCAATGGCCGGCACCATGACAGCGGTGTGGTGGGAGACCTTTGCCGGAGGCCGTCTCACGCTGGGTATTCCTCAGATCTATTGCGTGGCAGTCAATGGCCAGCCTCTGGAGAACCAGAATTTCTATCCCGACATCGAGGTGTACAATGCACCAGAAGACCTGGTGTCGGGCTACGACCGCCAGCTGATGCGCGCCATTCAGGAAATGAAATAACAACACTCCAAGGCGGAGGTTGCTGGCCGTATGGCTTGCCGCCGCCCCAATCTAATACATGAATTTGAATATGAGAATAATAAGGTACATGTTGCTGTGTCTGCTCGTGGTGTCGGGCGTGGCTGCGTCGGCTCAGCGCCAGCGGCCCGTGGCATTGCGCGCACTCACTTTCAACATACGCAATGTCAATAAGAGCGACGGCCCCAACAACTGGGAATTGCGATTCCAAAAGGTCGGCGGATTCTTAAAGAAGAGCAAGGCAGACATCATCGGCCTGCAGGAAGTCAAGCAGCTTCAGCTCGAAGATCTGGCCAATATCCTGGCGGACTACGACGCTGTGGGCGTGGCTCGCGACGACGGCAAGCAAAAGGGAGAATACAACCCGATATTTTTCAATAGAAACAGATTTAATCTGCTGCGCTGCGGCACATTCTGGCTGTCAGACACTCCGAATGAGCCTTCACGCGGCTGGGACGGGGCGTGCTACCGCATTGCCACATGGGCCATCCTGCAAGACAAGGAAACGATGAAGAGCGTGATGGCGCTCAACACCCATCTGGATCATGTGGGCCACGAGGCGCGCATCAATGGCGCCACGCTGATCAAGGAGCGCCTGGGCCGCATGGTGAACGACCTGCCTGTGATAATTACCGGCGACTTTAATGTTGACGAGTCCGACCCTGTCTATACAAAGGCGCTCACTGGCATTTTTCCGATGCGCGATGTGTGGAAAGAGGCGGCTTCCAAGAAAGGCCCCGAGTACACTTTCCAGGGTTTTGGCCGCGTCAAGCCCGAGGTGGCGAGGAAGATAGATTTCATCTTTGTGTCGGCGCAGTTCAAGGTCAAGGGCGCAGCCATCTTTGACTCCTCGCTGGGCAACGGGTTCTACCTCTCCGACCACAATGCTCACTGGGCTGACCTCGTGTTTTAGCGACCTCTGAGGCCCAAAATGCGCGAAAAATTGCCCTAAATCGTGAATTATAATTCAAAAACGTATTTTTTTTGACATAAATAGACCTTTGTTAATTCAAAAACACTACTTTTGCATTATAGTTATTCAAATAACGCACATGTTTACCAGTATCTGAACATCAAAAAACACATAAAACAATGAAAAACATTCTTATCATTGGCGCCACTGGCCAGATTGGTTCTGAGCTCACCATGACGCTTCGCAGCATTTATGGCGGCCAGAATGTGGTTGCCGGTTATATTACAGGCGCTGAACCTAAGGGCGAACTGCTCGAAAGCGGTCCTGCAGAAATCTGTGACGTGACAGACGCACCTGCCATTGCCGCATTGGTTAAAAAGTACAACATCGACACAATCTACAACCTCGCAGCCCTGCTCTCAGTGGTAGCCGAGGGCAAACCAAAGCTCGCTTGGAAGATTGGTATCGACGGCTTGTGGAACGTGCTCGAGGTAGCTCGCGAGTGCGGTTGCGCTGTGTTTACACCAAGTTCTATTGGTTCGTTTGGTCCTACTACTCCTCACGTGATGACTCCTCAGGACACCATTCAGCGCCCACGCACCATGTATGGCGTGACCAAGGTGACCACCGAGCTCCTGTCTGACTATTATTTCCTCAAGTATGGTGTTGACACCCGCGCCGTTCGTTTCCCTGGCGTTATTTCCAACGTGACCCCTCCGGGTGGCGGTACTACCG
>JAZUHM010000020.1:0-4455 GCA_045641725.1 Bacteroidaceae bacterium
GGGTACTAATTCTTAATTCATAATTATTGTTGTCCGGTAAAAAATACTATGATTGAGCCGTCTCCTCCCCTGAGTAGGGGAGGTGGCTCGAAGAGCCAGAGGGGTACGGAGGTCCAACAAACACAAAAGACTGAATAGCAACAAATTATACTATCGACCCCTCAGCCGCTTCGCGGCAGCCCCCCTCCCTAGGGGGGCAGACGACTCAAATGCGAGCTGAGTTGCTGGCAGACTGCTCAAAAGTAAGCCCCGATTCTGTATTGTCGACACAATGTCTTGAAGATTAATATGTTATGAAAAACTTGAGAAGTTTTACCGGACACTAATAATTCATAATTACTTTCCCCGCTGCGCGTTTGCGCAGTTTTTTTGCGGGCTTAAAAAATCGCGCTTCGTGCTAATTTTGGTTCACCGCGCTGTGAACGATTGTTCACAGCAGTGTGAACGATTGTTCACAGCGCTATGAACGTTCGTTCACAGCGCTGTGAACAGAATTTATCTCGAAGCGCGCGATTTTTAGGGCGAAGAAATCTTATGCCTAGGCGCTCTGAAAAACCACTTGCGCCTACGGTTTTCAGAAATTCTCACACTACAAAACACAAATCACAAAAATTTTCCAAAAAGACCGACAACTCCAATTTTGTCAGCTTTTCGCTATCTTTTTGCTATAAAATCGGCCATTTTTCCGATTTGAACATCAAGATTACTGATTTGCTAACATAAACATTTATTAAAGCACATAATTTTGCACTCGAAAATTCAAACAAAAATTTAGCGGTTCAAAATCGGAAAACAAAAAAACTCGAGACAAATTCGCAAAAATTCAAAAAACAATAACATCTAAAACTATTATTATTATGAAAAAGATCATTTTCTGTATTGCAACTCTTATTGCTGCATTTGGATTCAGCAGTTGCTCAAGTGACGAAGGATTCGGTGGAAACCCCGACCAGGAATTAAACGATGCCAAACAGGCAATCAAATCAAAACTCTTTGGCGCCACCTTGTTAGACGAAACTCCTAAGCAGGTAGTCACTACACTCCCAACATATCATTGGACCTCACCTATCGACATCGTAAAGCTGCTGCCTGAAAGCCAGACACCACAGGCTGTATATTCAAACTATTTCTACTACTCAAACGGCGAGCCATTTACAGTTGTAATGCTCTATGGCAATGGCGCCTACACTCACATTTGCGGCATCTACTGGTATGACGCAAACGGAGAATACCACGAGCAGGACCTCTGGGACGAAAATACCCTTGTGCAGGGTGACAAAAGCAAGAATCCAAAAGCACAGTGGTATAACCCTAACCTAAATAGTGATAGCAAAAACACTAAGGGGCTCATCTCTCGCCAGAGCGACGACGCTGGTGCATACGAAATCAATCTGCCCAAAAACACCAAGTTCGGCTTCTATCAAAAGTCAATCTACGGCGGCGGCATTGTATGCGGCACCACAGAGACCACATGCTCTAAGTGCAAAGGCACAGGCAAGATTTACGGCGTGAAGTGCACCACCTGCAAAGGCACAGGCAAAATTTCTGCAAAAGACGAAAGCCACCCATTCAAGTTCTTCTCTGAGAAATCCCTCAACTGGAACAATACTTGCCAGACTGTCACCTTCAACACCGATGAAGACTGGACTGTTGTAGGATTTGAAGACATCTCTCGCACAGGCACCAACACCAGCGGATTTGGCTGCGACCACGACTTCAACGACTGCGTATTTGCCGTTAATCCAAAGCTCAACATCCAGCCTCTGCCAGTTGACCCAGACGACGACCCAGTGCCTCCTACCCCAGTGCCAGACCCAGATCCAGAACCACAGCCTATAATCTATCCTAACCAAGGCTCAGTAGAGACAAACCTCTCTTACACAGAGAAAAAGGATGGCGACATCAGCGTCAGAGTATCCATACACATCCGCGACACCACCGACGTGACCATCACACTGCCATTCGTAGATCAGGCACTCAAAGACGACTTTGCAATCGTTGCCAAGCACGACGTAGAAGCCACCTACTCTGATCCTATCACAATCAACGGCCAGACAGTGGAACTCATCTACAGCATAAATGCAGATGGCAATCTCACCATCACCACCAAGGGCATCACAGCCGAAATACTTCAGTATTGCCGCGAAACCTACTCCGACGGCCTCACCTTTGAAAGCAATCTCTCATATCCAAAAGGCACTAAAGTAACAGGCACACCAACCATCACCTTCACCAAAGAACCTTATGTATATATCACTTCGTGCGTAAACAACAGCACTGAAGCAACCGACTACGAGATTAAATGGGAAGACAACGGTTCGCTGATTTATACAAATCCAAAATTTGGCGACCCCGACGGCCTGAACTACACCCACTGCTTCTATTCTACACACTCGCTCGAAGACCTGAAGAAATTTGACTGGTTTAATGTCGAAGGCATAGACACCAAGTAAATTCTAAGACAATCTGAAAGAATATTCCCTCCCACAATCCAAAACGCGTTAGAAATCGCACTGATTTCTAACGCGTTTTGATTCATAGAGAGGATATTTGCCATACATCGCCTGCCATTACCTATTTATATATATAATAGTCTGTGAAACTGTCTGGGATAAAAAATGAGGGCTATATACATGTTGTCCCCGGTTTTTTCTGTCCCGACAAAATATCGGGGAGGACAACAAGTATATCGCCCCCAAAATTTTACACAAATTCGCCATTTTTCCACAAAAACAAAATTTGCGATAATAATTTATAATCATTTTACATAATTTTTATTACCTTTGGCGCAAAATAATTATCAAACAAATTTTCGGTTATGAAAAAAGCAACTTTTCTCACTCTCGCACTAAGTGCTTGCATCGTATTGTCAACCTATGCCTTCCGCCCGCCCACTATGGGCTGGAGCTCTTGGAACACCTTTGCTCTCAATATCAATGAGGATGTTATTCTGGGCCAGGCTGAGGCTATGGTCAAGACTGGTCTTGCAAAGGCCGGCTATCAATATATCAACATCGACGACGGATATTTTCTCCCTCACAACAAGGACACCAAGGCGCTGGGTGTGCGCGAGGACCGTTTCCCTCACGGCATGCGCTATGTGGCCGACGAGATTCATAAGTACGGCCTCAAGGCTGGCATCTACTCCGACGCCGGAGCCAACGCCTGCGGCGGTTCAAGAGATATCGGCTACTACGGCTATGAAGTAGAAGACAATGTGCTTTTTTTCGACACATGGGACTACGATTTTGTAAAGGTTGACTATTGCGGCGGCCGCCAGCTCAATCTCGACGAGAAGGAGCAATATACCAAGATTATCCAGGCCATTCGCGACAATGTCAAGAAAAAAGACGTAGTATTCAACATCTGCCGCTGGGCATATCCCGGCACATGGGTAAGCGACTGGGCAGACTCGTGGCGCACCACAGGCGACATCTACTGCGCATGGGCTTCAGTTCGCTCCATCATCAAGGAAAATCTCTATATCCAGGCCTTCACCCACGACGGCCACTACAACGATATGGACATGCTCGAAATCGGCCGCACCCTCAGCCCCGACGAAGAGGTTACCCACATGGCAGTGTGGTGTATGATGAGCAGTCCGCTGCTTATCGGCTGCGACATGAGCCAGATTCCCGAATTCTCGCTCAATCTGATGAAAAACCAGGAACTTATCGCCATCAATCAGGACGCACTGGGCATTGGTTCGCCAGTGGTACAGCGCCAGGGCGAAGTCTATGTGTTTGCCAAAGACCTCAAGAAGGTGCGCGGCAAGGAGAGAGCCGTGTGCGTGACCAACCTCACCGACGAAGAGCAGACCATCGACGTGCTCGTAGATAACATCGGCTACGAGGGCGCCATCTCAGTGCGCGACGTTGTCAACCACAAGACCTTTGCACAGAACGTTAGCGGCAAATTCACCGTCAAGGTGCCCGCCCACGGCTCGCAGTGCTTCGTCACCACCGGCGCTCAGCGCAACGAGCCTAAAGTCTATGAGGCCGAGGCATCGTGGATGAAGGCATATCAGGAACTTGACGACCGCAAGACTGCCAATTTCGACTACAAGAACGAAGCTTCGGGCGGCGTGCTGGTCAATACCCTCGGCGGCAACAAGGATAACTACCTCGAATGGAACAATGTCTTCTCAAAGAAAGGCGGCGACTACGAGATTCTTATCAAGTACGTCTGCGGCGAAGACCGCCCACTCGCAGTGTCTGTCAACGGACAGGCCTACAACCTCGCCAAGGTCAACAATAACAACAATTGGGAGAAAGTCGGCACCGTCAAACTCCGCGTTAAGCTCAACAAGGGCATGAACACCATCCGCCTCGGCGAGCAAGACACCTGGGCGCCCAACATCGACTGCATCCAGATTGCGAAAATCTAATCCTAAACCTTATATATAATTAAAGGGCTCACCACGGGGCCCTTTAATTATTACATAATCAACCCTTA
>JAZUHM010000021.1:0-3450 GCA_045641725.1 Bacteroidaceae bacterium
CGCTTGGCCTCCGACTTCAAGATGGCGCTCTTCCTCGAGCTGCCGCAAGATGTGGCGCACAGTCTGCTGCTCATTAAGAGAGAGATTCAGGGCGTCGAGCACCAACTTATCCTGCTCCACAAGCTTAGTGGCCGCAAAGCGCAAAGGGATGCCAGCCTCCTGAGCGTGGTCCTCGATAAAGTGCATGATACTATGCAGACAACGATGCACGGCACCTCCATGGTCGTCGGCTTTACAGAAGTCCTGACGCAGAGGGCGCTCCTGGTATCGGGCAATATGCACGGCGTGCTTCACGAGCTCATCGACGCCTTGGTTCTTGCTGGCGCTGATAGGAATCACCGGCACACCAAGCTGCATCTCCATCTCGTTGATGCGGATTGTGCCGCCATTGTTCTCTACCTCGTCCATCATATTGAGCGCCACGACCATCGGAATGTCGAGCTCGAGGAGCTGCATTGTGAGATAAAGATTGCGGTCTATGTTGGTGGCATCTATGATATTGATTATGCAGTTGGGCCGCTGCTCCAGCACAAAGCGGCGCGACACCACCTCTTCGTTCGAATATGGCGACAGACTGTAGATGCCGGGCAAATCGGTGATTATCGTATCGCTGTGGCCTCGTATTGAGCCGGTCTTTTGGTCAACCGTGACGCCGGGGAAGTTGCCCACATGCTGATTGGCGCCTGTGAGTTGATTGAAGAGTGTGGTCTTGCCACAATTCTGATTGCCCACCAGTGCAAACGACAAGGTCTCGTTCTTGGGCAGAGGGTGCTCATCGCGCTTGCAATGAAAGCGGCCCTCCTCTCCCAAACCAGGGTGGTGCAGATGAAGCTTGCCGGCGGATGAATGCAGATTGGCAGAGGATGGCAGCGCAGCAATCTGCTCTGCCCCCACATTGGGGTCTATGTCTATATGGGCGGCATCGTCGAGGCGCAGCGTAAGCTCATAGCCATGGATCAACAGCTCCATAGGGTCGCCCAATGGCGCATATTTCACCAGTTTGACCACACTGCCGGGAATCACGCCCATGTCGAGAAAGTGCTGACGCAAAGCGCCCTCACCTCCCACGGCGGTAATCACAGCCGACTGGCCCAATGATAATTCTTTTAGTGTCATCTATTATTCTTAATCTATAATACTCACTCTAGCTCTCGGCCTTTTACTTGGTGCCGAACATCTGTCCATTCACTGCTATGCCCTGCACATCGACATCAAGCCGCATGTCGGGGCGAGCGTTGGAATAAAGGATTATGTTGGCCTTACCATGAGTGTCAGTAGTAAGCGATGGATTCCAATATAGTGTACGGCGATAGTCCTCTGGATCAGGATAATCCGCGCCACGATAGTCTGGCGAATAGAAATCCTGGCAGTAGGAATAGCCGTGAATATTCATTTTGCGCATCCCCTTGCTATAAGGCGCAGGGCCCTTAGGATTGGTGTATATAAACACAGCAGAATATGGAGGTTGCAGATAACCTTCGGTAAATAAGCGTTCTGGCAGAACATAGCGGATGAAATCCTCATCCTCCGAAGTAACTATAGACTTCACATCATCAAGGTGAAGCGTAGTGACATCATCTAACGGCCCTGCATTATCCTGCAGCACTAAAGCGGGCTTACCCTTGTATCTCATTGTCTTCATCAGAGCAAGCATACGCAGGGACTTATCATCCAGAACCTTCTTCCGGCCTTCTTCGAAATCTTTGCGCGCCTCATCCTTTTCTCTCTGACTGTTAAATTTCAAATTTGTTATAAGCGCAATAACTTCATCTGTAAACTTATTATTTTCTGCAAGCATCTTAGCTTGCATCAATTCTTGTTCGTCATAAAAAGACAAATCAAAATAAAAGTCTGGATCTCTCTCTGCAAGCCAGTCCCATAAATTTGGAGTCTGCTGGCCATTGTCGCAATAGCGGTCAAGTTCTGTACCTACATCATAATAATGGCGAGCCGTACGGAGCGAGGCGTTCAATCCACCGTTCCACGCAAACCTCGCGCCTATTTCAGGATCTTTCTTGCCATGAATCGTAACCTCCTGCAGATTGATATCACCTGTCACTCTGCGATGTACTTGGATTGTATCTTTCCACTCAAAAGTCTTGACTGGAGCCACAACAGCCTCTGTCTCTGTCTTTTCCTGCTCCTCGGCATAAGGTTCCAGCAGCAATGCCAAAGGCTCAAAATTCTTAGGTCGTGGCGAGAAATTGCGATTAAAGACCAGCGGCACGTCCTTATTCTTGTCGCGCACAGTGGTAACCACCGCCGCAGGCACATCGCCGTACATATCTGGCAGATTAAGCCCAAACTCGCCTGTGTTTTCGGGTTTTACACTCAAGGTCCTCGGCAATCCATTCTGCGTCATCAGGAAAGTGATGTCGAGATCGCGCGCCGTGAATTTCTTGCCGTCAGATGGCAAAATTGCTTTGCCGTCGAGCAACAGGTTCTGCTCCGCTGGCTGAGTGATTGCCAATGGATCTAATCCTGCCATCTCGCGCCACTTATAGCGTCGCCAGCCCTGCACCATAAGCAGAAGGTCGAGAGCCTGGCGATGCTCGGCGTCGGCAGAGGCAAAATAATATCCGGGATTGTGAATATAGCCCTTCAGTTCGCTGGAGAGCAACATATCTACTGCAAGGTCGGCGCCATTGGCAGCGACCTCGCTGTCGGCATCCTTTACACTAATGGAGAAGCCGCTCTGCAGCGGCTTGCCCTCGGCGTCACTGAGCGTGATGTCGAGCACCACGGGAGTGCATGGCTCATAGACCGTCTGATTCTGGCGCACCACAATATGCGGCTGCTCTTGTTTGGGCTCGCTCCACACAAGCCTCTCGGCCAGCACCTCGCCCTCGGGAGTGAAGAGGGTGACCTGCTGCACTCCGTCTTTTAACTGCTTTGTCGGCACCACGCGATGCACGGCCCCATCGTCACGCACCATTAGCGTGTCAAAATAACAGGCAGCACTGCGGCAGACGACGCTCACGCCAAGCAGACTGTTCTTATACTTTCCGCTGGCCATGACACTGATATCCAGCCCATCGGCCCCCATCTCGGTCTGCATGACACAGCCCTCGGCAAGTGCCTCTGGCAGTTTGATTTTTGCCGACTTGTCATCTTGCTTCTGCACCACGGCATATCCGCCCTGCCAGTCGGCGGGCAGCGACAAGAGTCCCATGCCTTCGTGCACAGTGGCGGCGCTACATATCTCGCTGCCGTCAGGGGCACAAGCCTTAACAACGGCACTGATAGGATTGCCGTTTTTGTCGGTGACCTTAAAGGCTACCCTCGACGCAATACCACTCACGATATTGCCGCCCACGGGATAAAAGGTTGCAACCACGCCATTGTGTTTCTGCGAATTAGGGGATAGCAGCGGCGCGGGCTCTTTGCGGTTCATCGGAAGTTTGCGGTCGTATCTCACATCCTTAACCTTCAGGCTCGAGATGTCTGAAA
>JAZUHM010000022.1:0-8765 GCA_045641725.1 Bacteroidaceae bacterium
CTTGTCATTTTGCAAAGAAATTGATGATGAATTTCTATTTGCAGACAAGTGGATACTGTGCATTCTTGTGTTTAGACGAGAAGAAGTTTATTTGCAATAATATAATAATTATTCACGTCCTAATGCTCTGTAATTTGTTTATAATGAAGTTGGCATAGGCTAGCGTGAAATTATTAATCTCTGCTATTAGCGGTAAGTATCAGTAATTTAGTTCGTTGTGGCGTGCTTTTGTGATAAATAGCCTAATTTTTATGGAGCGCAAAGGGATTTATTTAGTGTGCGCATAGTTTTTATGAGGCTGAAACTTTTTTGCAATGGCAAAAATATTTTTGAAGGCTAAAAAATGTGTAATAAGGATCGAAAGTAGTGCGACAGGGTTTAGATTTCATTCTAGAATTCGTAAAATATTCAAATGTTAGGGGAATGCGAATTGTGCAGGTTTTGTGCTGATTTTTGAATTAGTTGATGTGAAGATGTGATTTTTTGCAGGATTGGTTGGTGGGATGCAATAAAAGTGCTAATTTTGCGTTATATATAATAATGTAGTAACTTTGACTGAAAAATTATGATTGATTATATCAAAGGCGAATTGGCAGAATTGACTCCCGCAAAGGCTGTTGTAGAAGCTGGTGGCGTGGGTTATGAAGTTAATATTTCGCTTTCAACATATTCCGCCTTGGAGAACAAACAGCAGGTGAAGGTCTATGTGTATGAAGACATTCGCGAAGATGCGTGGGTATTGTTTGGCTTTGCCACAAAGGGCGAGCGTGAACTTTTTCTCCATTTGATTACCGTGAGCGGAATTGGTGGCAATACCGCCCGCACAATTCTCTCGTCGTATTCTGTGGCAGAACTCTGTAATATTATCGTGGCTCGTCAGGATGGCTTGCTCAAGAAGATTAAGGGTATTGGCGGTAAGACTGCGCAAAGAATTATCGTTGAACTTGAAGATAAGTTGCAGAATTCTGAGCTGTTGGCTGCAGGCGGTGGCAATCTCTTTACTGCAGCGGCTGCGCCTGCTAAGATGACTCCTGCCGCAGAAGAGGCACTTGCAGGTTTAACTGCTCTTGGATTTGCACCAGCACCAACACGCAAGGTTGTTAAACAGCTTATAGAAAAAGACAACACCCTGACTGCTGAGGCTATTATCAAACAGGCGTTGAAGATGATGTAGTTGGTTTTCGATATTACAGCAACTTCCTGTATAGTGACAAGATTTCAAGACCTTTGACCTATTTGATTATCCGATTTTGAATAACCTAAACAAACATATTTATAGAAAAATGGCATGGCTGTTTGTGGCTGTGCTGATGCTTGTATGTACCTGGCAGTTGGCTGTGGGTGCCAATGGTTCTCAACCTGTGGTGAGGTCTGTGTTTGAGGCAGAGATGGAAGAAACCGCCATGCCTCAGGAGGCAGATGCCAATGCAGCACCCGCCGATTCTTCTCGTTATGGTGTGAAGAAAACGGCTCCTGTGACACAGAAAGACCTCGACAAGAAAATGGCGGATTTGGAAGATGCCGAGAATGCCCAAACCAGTCCTGCTTATGATGAAAATCGCGACCTTTATGTGTTGGGAACAAAGATAGGCGACAGCTATTTGAATGCGCCTTTCTTGATGACCCGCGATGAATATGACGCATGGTTAATTCGCCGCAGCATGAATGCGTATTTCAATCGCAAGAATCAAGATGCTTTTGAGGAAGCGGGTAAAAAGAAGTTTGACTTTACTGATATGAAATTTGACCTGGGACCTGCAGAAAAGATTTTTGGTCCTGGTGGTGTGCAGGTGCGTACTTCTGGTGAAGCTAAGCTTAAGATTGGTGCCACAATGCGCGACATTGACAATCCGTCGCTTCCAATCCGTAATCGTAAGACATTTGGCTTTGACTTTGACGAGCAGGTAAATATCAATATGCAGGGCAAGGTTGGCGATAAGATGGAAATGAATCTCAACTATAACACCGAAGCCTCGTTTGATTATGACGCCAAGAATTTGAAACTCAAGTATGAAGGCAAGGAAGACGAGATTATTAAATTGGTAGAGGCTGGTAATATTTCATTTCCAAGCAATAATTCACTCGTGACCGGCGCCAGCAGTTTGTTTGGCTTGCGTACAGATATGCAGTTTGGCAAATTGAAACTGCAGGTGGCTGCCAGCCAGAAGAAGTCTGTCAGCAAGACCGTGAACAGTTCAGGTGCGGGCAATCAGTTTACGTCATTTGAAATTGCCGGTAATGCTTACGAGGCAAATCGCCATTTCTTCCTTGGTCATTTCTTCCGTGACAACTATGACCGCTGGATGGCCAATCTGCCTAACGTGACAAGCGGTGTGACCATTAATCGCGTGGAGATTTGGGTGACAAATAAGAATAATACCACCTCAAATACTCGAAATATTGTGGCATTTTCTGATTTGGGAGAGAGCTCGCATATCAGCAATACGATGTGGCATGTTACTGGCTCAAATAATCCAAGCAATAACACCAACGATCTTTATTATACAATCAACACTTTATATCCTGAAGCCCGAAAGATAAATCAGGTTTATACAACATTATCGAGTATCGGTCTTGAGGGTGGTAAGGATTACGAAAAGATTGAGAGTGCCCGTTTGCTTGGCAGCAGTGAATACACGATTAACAAGACTTTGGGTTATGTGTCGCTTAAATCTACCTTGCAGACAGACCAGGTGCTTGCCATCGCTTATGAGTACACCTATATGGGCACCACTTTCCAGGTGGGTGAGTTCTCCACTGACCAAAACGATAATACCGTTTGCTTGTATGTCAAGTCGTTGAAGAATGCCGCCAACACCCCATCAATGCCCAACTGGGACTTGATGATGAAGAATGTCTATAATCTAGGTGCAACCTCGGTGCAGAATGATAAGTTTAGATTGGATATCAAGTATTTGAGTGATACCACAGGCGTCTATCTCACTTATCTGCCAGATGAGAAACTTAAGAACAAGACAATTCTTTCGTTGATGAACCTCGATCGTCTCGACAATAAGCAGCAGCCACACGCCAATGGCTATTTTGACTTTGTAGATGGCTATACTATTGACAAGACAACGGGTCGAATCTTCTTCCCTTCTGCAGAACCGTTTGGCAATTTCCTGCGCAAGGTTATTGGCGATGATGCTATCAGCGACAAGTTTGTGTTTGAGGAATTATACGACTCCACTTGGACACGAGCCAGACAGATTGTGGAGAAAGATAAGTTTATCTTGACTGGTCAATATAAAGGTTCGAGTGGCGGAAATGTCATTTCGCTCGGTTCGTCGAGCGTTGCGCGCGGCTCTGTCAAAGTGACAGCAGGCGGTGTGACCTTGACGGAGAATGTAGATTATTCTGTCAATTACTCAGCAGGCGAGGTGACAATTATCAACCAAAGCATTATTGACGCCGGTACTCCTGTGAGCGTTAGTATTGAGAGCAATGATGGAGAAGCTTTCCAGCGAAAGACGATGCTTGGCTTGAACTGGGAATATACTTTTAATAAAGATTTTATATTGGGCGGTACATTGATGCACCTCACAGAGCAATCGCTTACCACTAAGGTCGCTATGGGCGCAGAGCCTTTGAACAATACAATCTGGGGCTTACATGTCAATTGGAAGAAGAAGAGCCAATGGATTACCGATATGCTCGACAAACTGCCATTGCTGCGTTTGGAGCAGCCTTCGCAGATAAACTTCCAGGCTGAGTTTGCCCAATTGATAGCAGGTTCAAACAATCAGTCGCAGGCGGGAGCATCGTACATCGATGATTTTGAAAATACCAAGACAGCCATTGATATCAGCACGCCTCATGATTGGGTAATCAGTAGTTGCCCGCTGAGATTTGCGGAGAGCGCAAAGAGCAATGATATTGAATATGGTTTTAATCGCTCATTGCTTGCTTGGTATAATATTGACCCATTGTTCACACGCCGTTCGTCTTCGCTTACTCCTGGCTATATCAAGAGTGATGTCGAGATGTTGAGCAATCACTATATCCGCGAGGTTTATCGTACAGAGTTGTTTCCTAATCGCGAATTGACTTTTGGCCAGTCTTCTACTCTGGAGATTCTCAACCTTGCTTACTACCCTGACCGCAGAGGTCCTTATAACCTAAATCCAGATCTTGATCATAATGGTAAGTTGCGTAATCCTTCTCAGCACTGGGGTGGTATGATGCGCTCGCTTGAGACTACAGATTTTGAAGCTGCCAATATTGAGTATATTGAGTTCTGGATGCTTGATCCGTTTATTTATTCTCGTGAAAAGGGCAATACCAACAAGGGTGGTGATTTCTATATTGACCTCGGTGATATCAGCGAAGATATTCTCAAAGACGGTAATAAAGCATACGAAAGCGGCATGGGCCTTGACCAAAGCAGTGCGACCTATAGCACCAACAATTGGGGTAAATGGGCTACTCAGAGTGCGGTGACTTATGCTTTTAATACCAATAGCGGTTCAAGAGCAAAACAGGACGTTGGTCTTAACGGCTTGACAAGCGAAGAAGAATACAATCATCATTCGTATTCTGACTATCTGCAGAAGATTCGCGGAAAAGTTTCGCCTGCTGTTTATGACAGTATTGCTGCCGACCCTGCCGGTGATGATTATCATTATTTCCGTGGCACAGATTTCGACACACTCCGCACAGGCATTCTCGATCGTTATTTGAAGATAAACAATCCTGAAGGCAACACTCCTGATGCACAAATGAATCGTGAGAACTATTCAACTGCATACAAGACGACGCCTGATGTAGAAGATATCAACAAGGACTATACTCTCAATGAATACAATAATTATTTTGAGTATAAAGTCAAGATTCACCCAGACAGCATGAAAGTGGGCGCTGGCTATATTGTTGACCACAGATTAGCTTCAGTGGCCTTGAGAAATGGTACCCGTGAAAATGTGGATTGGTATCTTTTCCGTATTCCGCTTGAGGATTATATTAAAAAGGAAGGCAATGTCAGCGACTTCTCTTCCATGCGTTTTATGCGTGTGTATCTCACAAATTTTGAAGAGCCCACAATTCTCAGATTTGGTACGTTTGAACTTGTAAGAGGCGAATGGCGCAATTATGAACACTCGCTCACAGGTCCTTCTTCCAAAGAACCTGAGGGAGACTTGGATGTGTCTGCTATCAGCATTCAAGAAAACAATGACAAGACTCCCGTCAATTATGTATTGCCTCCAGGCATCTCACGAGTGGTAGATCGCAGTAATAGTCAGCTGACAGAGCATAATGAGCAGGCGCTGAATATCACCGTGAAAAATCTGCCTTCGGGTGAGAGCCGTGCAATATTCAAGACAAGCACACTTGATTTGCGTCAATATAAGCACATCCAGATGTTTGTGCATGCCAATGCTTTGACCGACGACAAAGTGCTCAAGGATAATGAGGTGTCTGTATTTGTGCGCTTTGGTTCCGATTATCGCAACAATTATTATGAATATGAGATTCCGTTGACTCTTACACCTGCGGGTCATTATGATACTTACACCAAGGCCGATTGCCGAGCAGTTTGGCCTGAGGCAAATATGCTCGATATCGATTTGTCGAAATTGACAGATGTCAAGAAGGCGCGAAACAAGGAAAATGTCTCGTTTAACACGCCATTCTCGCAATATGATTCGGATTCTCCAAACAACAAGATTACCGTGATGGGTAATCCTTCGCTTGGTGAAGTGAGGACGATGATGATTGGTGTAAGAAATAACTCACGCGGCATGCGTAATGCTGAGGTTTGGGTAAACGAGATGCGTTTGCAGGATTACACCGACGATGGTGGTTGGGCAGCTCGCGGCAAGCTGGATTTGCAACTCTCAGATTTGGCCACTGTGTCTTTGCAAGGTCGCATGGAGACCGCAGGCTTTGGTGGATTGGAGCAGAGAGTGCAAGAGCGAAGCAAGAATAATACTTATGAGTATTCGGTAACTACTAACGTACAGCTCGGCAAGTTCTTCCCGGAAAAAGCAAAGGCAAGAATTCCTATGTATTATTCATATTCAAGGAAGAAAGTTGCGCCAAAGTACAACCCTCTCGACACCGACATGGAATTGAAGGATGCCCTTGATGCATGCAGTACCAAGGCTAAGCGCGATTCTTTGGAAAATATTGTTACTTCTACCACAATCAATAGCAATTTCTCAATCAGCAATGCGCGATTTGACATAGCCACCAAGAAACATCCTATGCCATACGACCCTGCCAACTTTACCGTAAGCTATTCACATAGCCACAAGCATGTAGCAGGTGAAACGACCGTGTTTGAAAATGATGATACCTGGAAGTTTAATATGGGCTATTCTTATTCTCCAGACTTTAAACCGCTTGAGCCGTTTAAGAAGATTAAGGACAAATCTAAATTAGGCTGGCTTAAGATACTCAAGGAGCAGAAGTTTAGTTTGTGGCCACAGAATCTCACTCTCAATTCTGACATCACTCGTAGGTATTATGAGTTGCAAGAGCGTGATATGGATAATTTGCAGGACAAGTCTATACCAATGACATGGTCGCAGGATTTCTTGTGGAATCGTACTATGAATCTGAGCTGGGACCTCACTGGCGATATTCACTTGTCTCTCCAGACTGCTACCAATGCAGAGATTGAGGAGCCGTATGTACCAGTTAACAAGAGTCTATATCCAGATGAATATTCCATTTGGAAGGATTCCGTTTGGCACAGCATACGCAATTTTGGAACACCGCTATCTTACAAGCAGAGCTTTAATCTCTCGTGGAAATTGCCAATCAATAAGTTCCCTCTGTTTAAGTGGATTACCTCTGATGTGGCTTTTGATTCACAGTATTCTTGGAATCGCGGTACAAAGATGTCTGATGGTTCTACTCTTGGCAATACCATTGCAAATTCGCGAAATATCAAGCTGAACAATCGTTTGCAAATGGAGGAACTCTACAATCTTGTTCCATTCCTCAAGCAGACCAACAAGTATTTTGCGTCTAACAATAGAAGCAGAACTACTAATAATAGCAGAACAAACTCTGCCGGACCAAAGAAAAAATCTGACGAGAATGAGAAGAAGTTTGAGAAAGAGATAACCCTTTCTATGGACTC
Organism: Bacteroidaceae bacterium; assembly: GCA_045641725.1. Classification (GTDB taxonomy): domain Bacteria; phylum Bacteroidota; class Bacteroidia; order Bacteroidales; family Bacteroidaceae; genus UBA6382. Next base: position 7,088 of record JAZUHM010000022.1, read on the forward strand.
AACCATCAATCTCAAACACAATCTGCGGTCGAAGAAACTTAAAGTCGTGGCTATCAAGCAAGATGGCAAACGCTACATTTTACGCTATAAGCCGGTAAATAATAATATGATTGCCATTACGAGCAAGGATACCTGTAAACTCAAGGTAACTGTCACTCAGGCTCGTCCTCTTGAGGAACAGTCGTGGTATAAGATTGCACGTTTTGCAGCTCGCTCGGCTATGATGTTGCGCACAGTTTCTATTAGTTATACAAATAGTTATAGCATGGCATTGCCTGGCTTCTTGCCCAATATCGGTGATTTCTTCGGACAGCGCTCTGGCGGTGGCAATCCTCTTGCTCCAGGCCTAGACTTTGCATTTGGCCTTACCGGAGACTCGTATATCGACAAAGCATCTAAGCGTGGTTGGCTGCTCAATAATGACAGCGTCTCTACGCCAGCCACTACCAATAACAATACTAATCTGCAGATTTCTGCCGTAGTTGAACCTATTCCAAATCTCAAGATAGACTTAAATGCCGTTCGCACAGTATCTAAGTCTCGCAGCATTCAGTATATGTATCCCGGACGTCCTACCAACGAGAGTGGTACTTTCCAGATGACAACCATAAGTCTGTCGAGCGCATTCTCTTCGTCGGGTAGTGCCAGCAATGGATACAAGAGTGCGACATTCAATAAGTTCCTTGGTTATTTGGACTCATATCAGGCAAGGGTTGAGAGCCGTTATGCCAATGCTGTATATCCTGCCAATACTTCGCTTGCCGGTCAGCCTTTTGACCCTGCAAACGGCACTGTTAGCAAGTATTCTTCCGACGTGATGATACCAGCATTCCTTGCTGCATACTGTGGCGGCAATAAGAATTCCAGTCTTGACATCTTCCCGACAATCAAACGCTTATTGCCTAACTGGAAGATTACATATACCGGCCTTATGCGAATCCCTTGGTTTAAGGCACACTTCAAGAGCTTTAATTTGGAGCATTCTTATAAGAGTATCTATAGCGTGGGTTCATACAATACTTATAGCAGCTATCATAAGTATATGGATGACCTTGGTTTTGTAACTGATGCTGTCACAAATAAGCCTGTGCCTTCAAGCATGTATGATATCAGCACGGTTTCTATTGACGAGACTTTTGGTCCGGTATTGGGCTTTAGCTTTACGCTTAGAAACAGCTTGTCGGGCTCGCTCAAATATAACAAGCGCCGCACCATTACCCTCAGCATGACATCTCAGCAGATTACTGAGGCCTTGACTTCTGATATTGTTATCGGCATGGGCTATAAGATAAATAACTTTAAGCTGTTTGGCTCACAGGGAAAGAAGAAGATTGTACGCCGCAAGAAACCAACCGACGACGACACCAATGACAAAGACGATGATGATGACGACAACTCGACTATGAACACACCTCTTGATTTGAAGATGGATTTCTCTATTCGTGAGCAGAGTGCTATCAATAGAAATATCATGACCAACCTCTCTCAGGCCACTTCCGGCAATCAGGGTATTAAGTTGTCGTTGCAAGCTTCATATACAGTGAGCAAATTGCTCACGTTGTCGGCATACTATGATCGCCAGACCACTAAGCCGCTGCTTACCTCATCGTCATATCCTACCACGCTGCAAGACTTTGGTATTGCGATGTCGTTCTCTTTGGCAAGGTAATCTGGTGCA
>JAZUHM010000023.1:0-1550 GCA_045641725.1 Bacteroidaceae bacterium
TCCGACTTGTCGCGCTTGGTGCCGCCCACGTTGGGGTCGAGGGTGATGGTGGCGGTGCCTACGCCTTTTTTAAAGTCCTTGGTGTCGGGGCGTGCCCAGTCGGCGTCGGAGGTGAGGGTGGCGTCGTTATGGAGCACAAACTCGATGGTGGTGCTGGTGTCGGACGAGCCGACTTCCTTTACGAGCTGCAGGCCGGCAAAGGTGGTCTCGTTGGCAAACTTGGGTGCCGGGTTGGTCACGTTGATCCAGTAGGCTTGCTGATATTGTATGCCAGCAGTGTGCTTGTTGGCGTCAAACTGTATGGCCGAGGCGCGCATGGCGTTGGTGGTGTTGGCCTTGATGGTGATTGGCACCTTAAAGGTCGTCACCTTGTTGAATTCATATTTTACGGTCTTGCTCTCTGTCTGGGTGCCGGTGCTGGTGAATATCAGCCAGTCCTGCAGAGTGCGGCCCTTCCAGCTGTCGGTAGATTCTATGTAGAGGGTGTCGCCGGTTTGGTCAGCGTATGCATATACTATTGATCCGCCATTGATGGCCGAGGTGGCGCCAAACTTGTGGTAGTTGGTGTCGGCTTCGCTGCAACTGAGCGTGCTGAGGGCTGCCATGGCTGCCACTACAATCAGGGTGGCAAGAGATTTGATGCTGGTGATGTGGTTAGACTTCATAGTGAATGGGTTTTAGGGTGCGGTGTTGTGTGGCCGCATGGTTATATAATGTGCAAAGATACGAGTTTTTTGTCATATCGGCCGCCTGTGTGGGGCTAAAATAGCGATGCGCCGTGTTTGTCGAAATAATCTTTGAGCTCTTGGCGCGCCGTGGCGAGTTTCTCGCTCCATGCCTTGACGGAGTTCTGCCCCAGTATGTCGGTCACATATTTCACACTCAGAAACGGCACGCCAGCCTGCTTGCAGGCCCAGGCCATGGCGAACGACTCCATGTCCACCGCGTCGCATCCCAGGTCGTCCTCGGCGCAGAGCACAAAGTTGTCGCCCGTGTTGATGGTATAGTCCGAGTAGTCGGTCTTGCCCTCCACTACCGACGGCAGGCGCATGCCCTTGTTGAGGTCGTCGGTGCAAATCTCGCTCACCAGACCCTCGAGCGGAGTCCGCTTCATGTCGCGGTCCACAAAATGTGAGGCCACCAGTATGTCGCCCACCTGATGGCGGTATGTGCCCACGGTGCCAATGTTGATCACGAGGTCGGGCTGAAACCTGTTGATGGCGTTAGCCGTAGCCGTGGCGGCCAGAGTCTTGCCCATACCGGCAAAAACCATCTCCACCTCGGTGTCGGGCAGGTTGATTTCAAAACTCTCAGCTTGGAGAGCAAAAATAGTTATCAGTCTCATAGCGCGTAAAATTCCTCTTAAAATTATAAATATGTGCAAAGTTATATGTTTATTTTTAAAAAAGAGGATAATTTTTTGGATATTGTTTAAGAATGTCCTAATTTTGCAGTCGTTTAAAGGATTCGCACTATAATTTGCAAATTTCTATAGCGCGCCGCTCGAATGGTGGAATCGGTAGACACGAGGGACTTAAAATCCCTTGCCC
>JAZUHM010000024.1:0-1948 GCA_045641725.1 Bacteroidaceae bacterium
TCTTCCTAAGACCGCTTGGCCTCCGACTTCGTCTGGTGCTCCTGCCCCTGGTGGCTGCCATCCGCGCCGAGCTGGTGCCGAATGTGATGAAGGTGGCGGAGTTTAATGAAGAGTTCAATACAGATGTTAGCCCCGCTACATTCAGCGAGTATGTACCCAGGGAAATTGGCAACAGTATGATCTCCGAAGAGGAGTCGGCGCCTTATGAGAATGAATATAGAAGCTTAATGAGATTATGATTCTTTTTTTTGACCAAATATTTGGTAGAGTTGAATAATATATCTATCTTTGCCGCCGCTTTGAGAGATGTTTCTCATCGCAATAATAAAACTATATGGCAAAACGATCAAGAGCCTATTATATCTGGTGCGATGAAAGTGACACTCAAGGGCTTTGTCCCTGCAGAGGTAGAAGTGGATCAGACCAAGACGAAGAGATATCAGAAAGGGACAAAAAAATAATCCCGTTCAACCTACACGAGTGAGCTACGCAAACACGTAACCGTTCAGTTGAAAAGGACTATTTTCTGGCGCAAAGATAGGTCTTTATTTTTGTTTTTCCAAATATTAAGAGAGAAAATTGTATTTCATATACTTTTTTCTCTCTTTTTTTTGTTTTCGGAGGCTGTTAATGCAACCGTTCTGCAACGTTTGAATGCCAAGCGTCCGAAGAAATCCGAATTAATCCGAATATCCCCGAATTCTCCCGAATCCGTTTGCTGCGTTTTCGGGGGATAATTTTTTGTGCCTATCTTTGCCTCGCCAATCAGAAGAAAGGCAAACGATGCTCGCCCCTCGGGGCTCGAGATCTAAAGGTTCTTTGACATATTGAGAAACAAATTACAAATTACTAATTACGGATTACGTGGTTGGTAAAGTCCTGAGAGGGATTGACGGGTGCCTGCCGGTGAAATGGGAAAAACATTATTAACCAATAATATATATAATAATTATGAAAGTGACAACTTTTAATCATGAGATGTTCGGCGAGCTTCGCACAGTGATAATGCCAGATGGCCAGATTGGCTTTGTGGGTAAGGATGTGGCGAGGGCGCTGGGGTATAATAACGCCAGCAAGGCCATTATGGCTCACGTGGAAGATGAGGATAAGATGCTGATGCAACTTCCAACGGATTCCCAAATTGGGAATCTGTTGAGATCAGTCAAGACCGCAGTGATCTCCGAGTCGGGTCTCTACTCGCTGATCCTGTCGAGCAAGAAGGAGGAGGCCAAGATGTTTAAGCGCTGGGTGACGAGCGTGGTGCTGGTGCAGATCCGCCAGACGGGCAGCTATTCGGCTGAAGAGGGGCAGGAGAATGAGACCATCACGACGCTTCGCAAGGCGGTGGCGATGTTTGAGCGTGCGTGTGAGATGAAGGATGAGATCATCGATGCGCAGCGCCCGAAGGTGGAGTTCGCCAACGTGGTGGGCGTCGACACGGATCTCTGCACGCTGGCTGAGCTGGCGAAGCTGATCTGCAACGCGGGTGTGCCTATCGGTCAGAACCGCCTGTGTGAATGGATGCGCGAGAATCACTTCCTCGGCCGCTCGCGCCACCACTGGAACACGCCTCACCAGGAGTGGGTCGACCAGGGGCTCTTTGTGGTCAAGGTGTATAAGCGCCCGTTCGTGCGACGCGGGTATACTTATGAGGTGGTGCCGATGGTGACTTGCAAGGGGCAGGAGTACTTCATACAGTGCTTCACTGCGGAGCAGAGAAGCGCGGCATGAAGTACTAATTACAAATTACTAATTACAAATTACTTGCCCAGCCGCGCCGTAATTTGTAATTAGTAATCAGTAATTTATAAATTAAAATTTATATTATGAACGCTTATTTTTCTATTCGTATCTTCGGATACTCAGTGATTTTCAATTTTACTACAAGTCTTACTAAACTTAATGGGTGAGGACAACGCTCCGCTCAGTAAGTCGGAGGCCAAGCGGT
>JAZUHM010000025.1:0-3210 GCA_045641725.1 Bacteroidaceae bacterium
CAGCTCATCTACGACCTTAAGAGCGTCAACCCGACAGCTGCTGTGAGTGTAAAGCTCGTGGCTGAGAGCGGCGTGGGCACAATTGCGGCTGGTGTGGCCAAGGCCAACGCAGACCTCATCGTCATCAGCGGCGCTGAGGGCGGCACGGGCGCAAGTCCGGCAAGTTCAATGCGTTATGCAGGTATTTCGCCCGAGATTGGCCTCGCCGAGACCCAGCAGACTCTCGTGGTGAACGACCTCCGCAAGCAGGTCCGCCTGCAAACCGACGGCCAAATCAAGACCGGCCGCGACGTCATCATCATGGCATTGCTCGGCGCCGACGAGTTTGCATTCGGCACCCTGCCGCTGATTGTATTGGGCTGTGTGATGATGCGCAAGTGCAACACAAACACCTGTCCGGTCGGTGTGGCAACACAAGACCCCGAGCTCCGCAAGCATTTCCTCGGCAAGGCAGAATACCTGGTCAACTACTTCAGATTCCTCGCCCAGGAAGTTCGCGAATATCTCGCAGAAATGGGCTTCACAAAGTTTGAAGACATCATTGGCCGCACAGACTTAGTAGAACAGAAGGAGTCGGTTTCGACAAAGGCCGAGACTCTCGATTTCAGTCGCCTGCTGGCAAAGAAAGACAACAACGAAGGACTGCACTACGACGGCCGCGAATTTGGCAAGAACGGCGCAGTGCTCGACGACAAAATCATTGAAGATGCCGCTGAGTCCATCTCCCACAAGAGCGAAGCGCATCTTGAATACCGCATCAAGAACACCGACCGCGCCGTCGGCACAAAACTCTCGGGATTTGTGGAGAAAAACTACGGCGCCGGCTATTTGTCGGATTCTTCTATCAACATCCGCTTCAAGGGCTCGGCCGGCCAGAGCTTCGGCGCGTTCCTCACGAGCGGCATCGACTTCCAGCTCGAAGGCGAAGCCAACGACTATGTAGGCAAGGGCCTCTCGGGCGGTCGCATCGCCATCAAGCCCAGCCGCCGCAGCAATTTCCAGGCGGCCGACAACGTGATTGTGGGCAACACCGGCATCTACGGAGCCACTCGCGGCGAGATTTACATCAGCGGCCGCGTTGGCGAGCGCTTTGCTGTGCGCAATTCGGGCGCCATTGCCGTAGTTGAAGGCGCCGGCGACCACTGCTGCGAATACATGACAGGCGGCCGCGTGGTCGTGCTGGGACAAACCGGCAGCAACTTTGCAGCCGGCATGAGCGGCGGTATCGCTTACGTTTGGGATAAGAACCACAATTTCGACTATTTCTGCAACATGGAGATGGTTGAGCTGAGCCTGCTCGAAGAGAGTGCGTCGCGCAACGAACTGCGTGAGCTCATACGCCAGCACTGGACCTACACCGACTCCCGACTGGCCCGCATGATGCTCGACGACTGGCAGCATTACGTTACTGAATTCATTCAGGTAATTCCTATTGAGTACAAGAAAGTTATGCAGGACGAGAAAGACCGCAAACTGCGCGAGCGTATCAACAACCTGTGGCTTGACAACTAAACAATACTACTAACCAAAAATCCATAAAGGCACCAAAGACTACAAAGGCCCCAAGGTCTTGAAGTCAAGAAAGTCCTAAAACAACCTCATACAATTATGAGAAATCCAAAAGCATTTATGACCGTGGCGCGCAAAGAAGCCGGCCACAGACCAATACACGATAGAATACACGACTACGGCGAGGTAGAGCAGACCCTCAACTCGCGCGACCGCCAGGAGCAGGCCTCACGATGCATGGACTGCGGCGTGCCATTCTGCCACTGGGCGTGTCCTCAGGGCAGCAAGATTCCCGAATGGAACGACCTGCTCTACAAGGGCGACTGGGAACAGGCATACCGAGTGCTCAGCACCACCAATGAGTTCCCCGAGTTTACTGGCCGCGTGTGCCCTGCCCTTTGTGAAAAGAGCTGTGTGCTCAACCACACAATACAAGAGCCCACCACCAACCGCGAGAACGAAGTGGCCATCGTTGAGCGCGCATGGCAAGAGAACTACATCACCCCGATGCAGATTAACCACAACGATCGCAAGGTGGCCGTCATCGGAAGCGGCCCTGCGGGTCTGGCAACCGCCAACCGCCTCAATCGCATGGGCTATCAGGTGACCGTGTTTGAAAAAGACGAGATGGCCGGCGGCCTCCTGCGCATGGGCATCCCTAACTTCAAACTCAACAAGGCCATCATCGACCGCCGCATACGACTGATGGAGGCCGAGGGCATCAAGTTTGAACTCAACGCCGACATCGACGTCAAGGCCCTGCCCGCCGGCTTCGACGCATACGCCATCTGCACCGGTACACCTCAGGCCCGCGACCTCTCTATACCAGGCCGCGAACTAAAAGGCATCCACCTCGCATTGGAATACCTGTCGCAGCAGAACCGCGTGCTTGCGGGCCAGGAATTCACCGGCGATCAGCGCATCACTGCCAAGGGCAAAAAGGTGCTCGTAATCGGCGGCGGCGACACCGGCTCTGACTGCATCGGCACCGCTCACCGACAGGGTTGTACTTCGGTCACACAAATTGAGATTATGCCTAAACCGCCAGTTGGCCAGAATCCAGCCACACCTTGGCCATCATGGCCCGTGGTGCTCAAGACCACCTTTGCCCACGAAGAAGGCTGCGACCGCCGTTGGCTGCTCAACACCAACCAGTTCATTGGAACCGACGGCCAGGTAACCGGCGCCGAAGTAGAAGGCGTAATCTGGGAACCGAATCCAGACGGCGGTCGTCCGATCATGAAGCTCGACGGCAAGAAGGAAATCATCGAGGCCGACCTCGTGTTGCTCGCCATGGGATTCCTCAAGCCACAGCAGCCTGAGTTCCCCGAGAATGTATTTGTGGCAGGCGACGCCGCCAATGGTGCCAGCCTCGTAGTGCGCGCCATCGTATCTGGCCAGCAGACAGCCGCCAAAATCAACGAATATCTCAAAAAATAATCAACCGCCGTTTCAAGCGCAAGATTCCACTCTACCCTTTTCACATCCCGAATCAGGAAATCAAAGCCCGCGACTTCACTCAAAGGCTCCGCCATCCGGATTCGGGATGTTTTTATTCAAAAAACCGACATTCTGCGCAAAACCGCATCTGGGCGCTAAATCGCTGACTCACTGCGACTTTACACCAACCGACTGCGCAACGAAAAAATCAAAGTGCGTGCCAAATTTCGTTCACAGCGCTGTGAACGTTTGTTCACACCG
>JAZUHM010000026.1:0-2417 GCA_045641725.1 Bacteroidaceae bacterium
GAAACTAAAAAACACAATATAACTATGGATTTAGAATTAAAGCCACTTAATTTGCCAAGCGACAACGAGCGCCCTTTAGTAATTGCAGGCCCCTGCTCGGCAGAAACCGAAGAACAAGTAATGACTACCGCGCGACAGCTCGCCGGCAAAGGCTGCCACATGTTTAGAGCCGGCGTTTGGAAGCCCCGCACAAAGCCAGGCGGTTTTGAGGGCAACGGCGAACAGGCGCTGCCGTGGATGAAGCAGGTGAAGGAAGAGACCGGTATGCTCACTGCGACCGAGGTGGCAACTCCGGAGCACGTGGAACTGGCCCTTAAGTACTGCATCGACATTCTTTGGGTCGGAGCGCGCACCAGTGCCAACCCGTTTGCCATGCAGGCTCTCGCTGATTCGCTGAAGGGCGTCGATGTTCCTGTGCTTGTGAAGAATCCTGTAAATCCTGACCTCGAGTTGTGGATTGGTGCCCTCGAGCGTATCAATGGTGCCGGCATCAAGCGCCTTGGCGCCATCCACCGCGGATTCTCCAGCTACGAGAAGAAACTCTATCGCAACGCCCCGATGTGGCAGATTGCCATCGAGCTTCACCGCCGCATCCCTAATCTCCCGATTTTCAACGACCCGAGCCATATTGGTGGCCGTCGCGATTTGATTGCGCCCCTTTGCCAGCAGGCTATGGACCTCGGCATGAACGGCCTTATCGTAGAGAGCCACTGCTCGCCCGACGATGCGTGGAGCGACGCCAAGCAGCAGGTCACTCCAGACATTCTCGATTATATTCTCTCCATGCTCGTAATCCGCGACAACGTGGCTCAGGGCGACACTCTCGCCTCGCTGCGTAAGAACATCGACCAGCTGGACAATGAGCTCATCGACCTTTTGGCAAAGCGCATGCGTATCTCGCGCCAGATCGGTGAATATAAAAAGGAACACGGCATGGCCATCGTGCAGACCAAGCGCTATTCTGAAATCCTCGACAAGCGCGGCGCCCAGGGCTCGCTCAACGGCATTGCCCCCGACTGCGTGAAGAATATCTTCGAGCATATCCACGAGGAGAGCGTTCGCCAGCAGATGGAGATAATCAATAAGTAAAGCATCGGCGTTGCAGCTCCTGTCCGCAGGCTGCTTGCGATGCCAAATACCCGTCAATCATGAAAATTCTTATCCTTGGAGCCGGCAAGATGGGCTCATTCTTTGTTGATCTCTTGAGTTTTGAACACGAGACCGCGGTCTATGACGCCGATCCCAAGCGTCTGCGCTTTATGTACAACACGCAGCGCTTTACCTTGCTTGAGGAAATCGACGCTTTTGAGCCGGATATGGTGATCAATGCCGTGACTCTGAAATATACCCTCGAGGTCTTCAAGCAGGTAGAGCCGCATCTGCCCAAGCACTGCATCCTGAGCGACATTGCTTCTGTCAAGACTGATTTCTTTGAGTACTATAAGCAGTGCGGCCACCCCTATGTATCAACTCACCCCATGTTTGGCCCGACGTTTGCCAACCTTGGCGCGCTGAGCAACGAGAATGCCATCATCATCAGCGACGGTGACTATATGGGCCGCATTTTCTTCAAGGATTTATACCAGAAGCTGGGGCTGCACATCTGCGAGTATTCTTTTGAGGAGCACGACGAAATTGTGGCCTACTCGCTTAGTATTCCGTTCGTCAGCACCTTTGTGTTTGCGGCCGTGATGAAGCCGCAGGATGCCCCGGGTACAACTTTCAAGCGCCACATGGCCATTGCCAAGGGCGTGCTTAACGAAGACGAGACCCTCTTGCGCGAAATCCTATTCAATCCTAACACGGTGGGACAGGTAAGTAAAATCCGCGAGGAGCTCAAGACCCTTATCGAAATCATAGATAACAAGGACCCCGAGGCCCTTGCCAAGTTTATTGCAAGAATCAAGGCCAATGCACTTCGATAGCGACTACATGAACATCTGCCATCCGCACATTTTGCAGCGGATGGCAGATACTCAATCCCGTTCTTACACCGGCTACGGCCTGGATGAATTGTGCAAGTCTGCGAAGGAGAAAATCCGCCGCTTCTGCCAATGCCCGGAGGCTGAGGTCTTCTTTCTGGCGGGCGGCACCCAGACAAACATGGTCGTCATCGACGCCTTGCTGCGCTCGTTTGAGGGAGTGCTGGCCGCCGATACCGCCCACATCTCCGTGCACGAATCCGGCGCCATTGAGTTTACCGGCCACAAGGTGCTGCCCTTGGCGCCAGACAACGGCAAGATATCGGCCCGGCAGGTGGACCAATACGTCACGGGCTACTACAGCGACCCCAATTGGGAGCACATAGTGCCGCCGGGCATGGTGTATATCACTCATCCCACCGAGTACGGCACCATCTATTCGCTTAGCGAGCTCGAGGCCCTCAGCGCCGTGTGCCGCAAACACAATATTCCGCT
>JAZUHM010000027.1:0-5486 GCA_045641725.1 Bacteroidaceae bacterium
GAGAACAGGGGAGCGCTATAGCGTCTATAGTCTCTATAATTTCGATAGTTTCTATAGACTCTATAGCCTCTATTGTTTTATAGCCTTATGGCTTGAGAATATAGAAGCACGAGGTGGTAAAGAAATTCCTTACCCAGGGAATGCTGCCGATGATTGGTGTCAGGCGGCGGGGCTTGAGCCCGAACTTTACCTCGTAGTGCGGATTGATAAAGTAATAGCGCTGATCCATAATCTGTATCTGGCTCTTGCGGATTAGTTTCTGGAAGAGCTCAATGGGGCATTTGGTCTTTTTTATCTCGAGCAGTTCGTCGAGGGCGGCGTATTCCTTGCCCATTTTGAGTATGCCGCGGTACATTGGCGTGGGCAGGATGTGGTAGAATGGCAGATGGCTCAGAAACTTGCCGTGGCAAATCTGCTGGTGGCCGCCAAAGGGCATCTGCCATGCGGGAAACGACATAAAGACCATGCCGCCAGGCTTTACGTATTTCTTTAGATTCTCGATAAACTGGGCTTTGTCGTAGATATGCTCGAGCACGTCGTGGCAGATAATCAGCTCAAACTGATGCTCTAATTCCTTGACCTGAAAGATGTCGGAGGCAATGAACTCGCCGGGCAGGCCGAGGTCGGCGAATGCCTGCTGCGCGACCTTGATACGCGACGCTGCCAAATCTACGCCGAGCACATTGCAGCCTATCTTGGCAAAGGGCACCAGATTGCCGCCGTCGCCGCAGCCTATCTCAAGGATGCGGATGCCCGGAGTTAGTTTCTTGAATTGCTGAATATATGGCACGAAATACTTCTCGCTCGTGAGGGCGAGCTCGTTGAAGTATTGCTGGCGGTTGTTTTGTCGTTCTTGCATTTTGTTGATATGAGGGGGCGCCTGTGCTATGCGGCGTGGCGCTTGGTTGTTGCGAGTTTGATAATAAAGAATATAAGGTGGGAGATACCTATTGCCAGAGCGATTATCATCAGAGTCTTGTCGCTCTCCCATCCGGCCGAGTACTGGTGCCACAGGCCGGTGCCGATGCACAGCGCTGCATTTACGATGCCGAGTATAAAGAGGGTGTGCTTGCCCTGGCGGATGGGCTGATTCTCAAATTTGCTGTGGCTGATACCGTAGCTCAGATAGACGTCAAAACCAATAATCATCCACACCACGAGACGAATCCACGTGTCGGCGGGCAGGCTGGCGGCCACGATGAGGCAGCTCAAGATGCCCAGAATTGGAATGACTGGTACGAGCGGCACCTTGAAGGCGCGTGGCATGTCGGGCATAGTCTTGCGCAGCACTATCACGCCGGCGCAGACCAGGATGAAGGCAAACAGCGTGCCGATGCTGCACATTTCTCCTGCCACGCTGGCAGGTATGGTGGCTGCCAGCAAGCCCACTACTATCATAAGGATAAAACTATTGAAGGCTGGCGTGCGATAGCGCTTGTGGAGCTTGGAGAAAAGCGGGGGCAGCATGCCGTCGCGGCTCATGCTGAAGAACACACGGCTCTGGCCCATCAGTGTGCCCATTATCACCGAGCAATAACCAATGAGTATGGCCAGCACGATGGCTTTGTTGAGCCAGGGATAGGCCGGCTGTATTGCGCCGCTGGCGTCGGGGGAGCCCATGTGGGAAATGGCCACAGCCACAGGCGCAATGCCCTCCTTGCCGCCAAATTCGCTGTAGTGGGCTACGCCGGTCATGACCAGCGCAAAAAGCAGAAACAGCACCAGGCAAACGGCCAGCGAACCGAGTATGCCGATGGGCATATTGCGCTTGGGGTTGCGGGTCTCCTGGGCGGTGGTGCTCACCACGTCGAAACCCAGATAGGCAAAGAAAACGATGGCGGCGCCGCGCAGTACGCCCGAGATGCCAAACTCGCCCATTTTGCCGGTGTTCTCGGGTATGAACGGCGTGTAGTTGTCGGTGTTGATGTACTTCCAGCCCGCAACGACAAAGGCCACGATTACGCCAATCTTGAGCGCCACGATAAAGAAGTTGAAAAGGGCGCTCTCCTTGGTGCCGCGAATTAAGAGCAGGCTTATGAGCACCACGATTATCAGGGCGGGCAGATTGATGATGCCGCCATCCCACGGGCAGGCCGTGAGCTCAGGCGGCAGATGGATGCCGATGTCGTTCAGCAGATTGACGAGGTATTGGCTCCACGAGATGCTGACCGTGGTGGCGGCCACGCTGTATTCCAGCACGAGGTCCCAACCGATTATCCACGCCATGAGCTCGCCCATAGTGGCGTAGGAATATGTGTAGGCGCTGCCGGCAATTGGTATGAGCGACGCAAACTCTGCGTAGCACAATCCTGCGAAACAGCAGCAGACTGATGCGATAATAAACGACAGCGCAATGGCCGGACCGGCGTTGTTGGCCGCCACGATGCCGGTGATGGAGAAAAGTCCTGCGCCGACTATGGTGCCTACGCCAATGGCAATCAGACTGATCGGGCCCAGCACCCTCTTGAGGGAATTCTGACCCTGTTCTGCAGCCTCGCGCTGCAAGATTTCCATTGGCTTTCTGATAAAAAGTGACATATATTATTCTTGATTGTTGCGGATGAGGGGACGAGTTTGTTCCATGAGGTCGAAAAGCGAGTCGGCAGTCTCGGCGCGCAGCATTGCCACACGGTGATCGCGGAAATTGGGGATTCCCTTGAACAGAGGCGTGGCGGCCAGGTGGCGGCGAATGTGGAGAATGCCGCGATACTCGTCGATATGGCTGATGCTGGTCTTGATCTGCTGCTTGAGCACGTCGAGTTTCCAGTCGGGCGACATTGGCTCGTAGTCGCTCTCGATTATCTGTGAGGTGTCGATGGGAGAATCGGGATGCAGGGCGTCGTGAATCTCCTTGAAGATCCATGGGCGGCCAAAGGTGGCGCGGCCAATCATGATGGCATCGACTCCGTAGTTGTTAAACGCATCTACAGCCTGCTGGGGCGTGGTGATATCGCCATTGCCGATGATTGGAATATGGAGGCGTGGGTTTTTCTTGAGATTGCCAATTGGCTCCCAGTTTGCCTGGCCGGTGTACATCTGCGAACGGGTGCGGCCATGCACCGTAAGGGCCTGAATGCCCTGGTCTTGCAGCTGCTCGGCCAGGTCTTCTATGATTATATTGTTGCAATCCCAGCCGAGGCGTGTCTTGGCTGTGACCGGCACGTCAACGGCATCGACCACGGCGCGGGCCATCTCGAGCATCAGCGGGATATTTTGCAGCAGACCGGCTCCTGCGCCCTTGCCAGCCACCCGCTTGACGGGGCAGCCGAAGTTAATGTCGAGTATGTCGGGGTGGGAGGTCTCTACCACTATGCGGGCCGCGTTGGCCATGGCGTCTATATAGCGGCCGTAGATCTGTATGGCCACAGGGCGCTCTTCGTCGCAGACCTTGAGCTTATTGAAAGTCTTATTGACGAGTCGGACGAGCGCGTCGCTCGACACAAACTCCGAATAGACCATGCTGGCGCCCATCTGCTTGCACAGCAGGCGGAAACCAATGTCGGTCACGTCCTCCATCGGGGCCAGCAGTACGGGCTTGTCGCCAAGATCTATGTTGCCTATTTTCATTAGTGTGGTGAGTTGTGAATTGCGTGTGACGTTATTTGATGCTGTTGAGCCACGAGGCGGCGTCATCGTCGCCCAGTTCGATGGCTTTCTGCAGATTCTTGCGCGCTTCGGCCTTGTTGCCGAGCTCGCCCTGCGAGATACCGATTATCTTGTAGGAATCAGGATCCTCGGGGTCTATCTTCTGTGCCTGGGTGGCGGTGTAGATGGCGTCTTCGTAGTTGCCGATGCGGGTTTCTATGAGGGCTTTTTCTATCAGATAGATATATTCGTTGGGATTGATGAGGAGCACTTTCTCTATGTCGGCCAGCGCCTGCGGATAGAAGTTGGCTCTGAATCCGGCCTGCTCCTTGGTGTAGAAAAACTTCTCGTTGAGATTGGCATCGCCCACCAGTTCTTCGTATTCCTTGTAGCCAAAATAGGCTTGGGCGTAGTATCCGTATTTGTGGTACTGCTGGGCGCGGTAATATAAATAAGGTGCGGCATCGCCCTTGAGCGGACGGATAAAGCGTTCGACGGCGCTGTCGAGCAGCGCGAGTATCTTGGTTGAGTCGCCCCCGGCCATCTCCAGCGAGCGCGACTGATAGTATAGATTCTCCGACGAGCGGAAATTGGTCTGGTTGATTTTGGCATAGACATCGTGGGCTTCCATATAGCGCTTGAGGCCATAGAGGCATTTGCCTTGCTGCACGAGGTAGAATGGGCTTGCATTGGTGGCGTAGGCCTGCTGTGCCTCGGCGAGGGCGCGGTCGAGGGTCCAGTCTTTGTAGGTCTGATAGTCGGTGCGCTGGTTGAGGCGGTAGAGTGCCACGCTCATCGAGTGGTGTACGTCGGCCTTGTCGTCGCAGGCTTCGAGTGCTTTGGCATAGTCGGCCTCAGCCTTGGCAAATTGTCCGCAGGTGGCGTAGTAGGCTGCGCGCTCGGTGTAGCCGAAGGTGGCTGCGGGATAAGCGTCGATGTAGTCTTGCAGATTTGCCAGGTACGAAAGGCTGTCGGTGGAGTTCTTGGTGAGCAGGTAGAGGTAGCTGGCAGCCTGGTCTTTGCCTGCTGGCAGCAACTTAGGCATAAGTATGGCGGCGAGCGAGGGGTCTGCGGCCGACATAGTGCCTACTTCGAGCGCGCTGTTGAATTCTATGCCGATGGCAAAGGTCTTGGCGGTCTCGCCAGAGGCATTATTCTGAATCACTCCCACCACTTCGCCGTTTTCGTTGAGCATTGGGCAGCCCACATAGGCCTTGTTGAACGTGGTGCTGATGGTGTAATAGGTGAGGCCGCTGTGAGTGGTGGCCTGTTCTATGGTGATAGGTGTGAGCACATTGCCCTTGGTGCTGGCGGGGTGGAGTATAAATGCCTTGGCGCCGATGGCAAGGGGCCGGGCCGCGATGCTGAGGGGGTGGGGCGCGGGGGTGTCGATGGTAAACTTGACTACGTCATACAGGTCGTTGGCGCCAGAGATGCGGAGGGCCTGGGCTTTTTTGCTTTTGTCGAGACTCACGGTGGCGGCAGCGGCTCCCTTGAACGGGCTGTAGGTCGAGATTATCTCTTCGCGGGTGGTGCCGTCGGCCAGGGGGGTGGTTATGGCAAAGCCGTTGGCGGTGCCGATCTGATTGCGGGTGATGCCGCTGGTGGTGATAGTGACGAGCGCACCGGTGGTGCCTTTGTCAATGTCGGCGTGTGTGGTTAGTGTGGCTACGATTGTGAGTAGCGCAAGTATGATTGTCTTTCTCATAAGCGGAGTTGTGTTTCTTATAGATTGAGTAGTGTTTTGGCGTTGGTGATGGCAGCTTCGGTCAGGGTAGAGCCCGACAGCATTTTGGCAATCTCCTCTACGCGTTGCTCGGGCTGCAATGGCTCGATGTGGGTGTGGGTAGCGCCGTCGGCATCGTCTTTATAGACGCGGTAATGCTGTTGTCCGTGTGCGG
>JAZUHM010000028.1:0-1686 GCA_045641725.1 Bacteroidaceae bacterium
CAATGCTTATACCAACGCACCCATTTGAGTCGTCTGCTCCCCTGTTTAGGGGAGCTGTCGCGTAGCGACTGAGGGGAAGAACTTACCAAAGTTAGTAACTTAGGTTGGGGCTACCCCTCTGCCCTACGGGCACCTCCCCTATCAGGGGAGGAGACGACTCAACCACAACTTCTAGTACAAATACCTGTAAAAAATGTGTACAAAGAGTAGCCTGTTTAGGGGAGCTGTATCCTCCCTTGTTTTACCAGACTCTGACAAAAAGAAAGCAAACATCGCTGCGGCGGGCGCGATGCTTGCTTTCCTTTGTATTCAGAAGTGTTGGGGCAGGGTGGGGAACTGCTGAATTGTGCTGGTTGTCTGTTTTGCGGTCTCTATGCCTTATATAATATTATATAATGTACGTGCGAGACGCGGCGCAGGGCGGCTCTTATTGCTTGTTGATATAATCTACAATCCACTGGCCGACCTCCTTGGTGCCGTACTTAGGCTCGCCCTCTGGCTGGATTTCTGGAGTGCGCACGTTGGCTGCAAGGCTTGCGTCAACGGCTTTGCGCACGAGTTCGCCCTCTTCCTTGAGGCCGAAGTACTCAAAGAGCATAGCCACGGAGAGAATCTGAGCCAATGGGTTGGCAATGTTCAGGCCCTTGGCCTGTGGCCATGAACCGTGGATTGGCTCAAACACAGGAGTGCCGGTACCGGTAGATGCCGATGGGAGCAGGCCCATTGAACCTGTGATGCATGAGCCCTCGTCGGTGAGGATGTCGCCGAAGGTGTTTTCTGTGACCATCACGTCGAAGAAAGTTGGCTCCTGAATCATGCGCATAGATGCGTTATCTACATACATGAAGTCTGTGGTCACCTCTGGATACTGGGGCGCCATCTCCTGGGCAACCTTGCGCCAGAGGCGTGACGAAGCGAGCACGTTGGCCTTGTCAACCACAGTGAGGTGCTTGCGGCGCTGCATGGCGTACTGGTAGGCAACCTTGAGGATGCGCTCTACCTCCTCGCGTGTGTATTTGTTGGTGTCGTAGGCCATTTCGTCGCCCTCAACCTTCTCGCCGAAATACATGCCGCCGGTGAGTTCGCGGATGCACACAAAATCGGCGCCCTTTACGATTTCCTCCTTGAGCGGCGACTTGTGCAACAGGCAGTCGAAAGTCTGCACTGGGCGCACATTGGCAAACAGGCCAAGCTTCTTGCGCATAGCGAGCAGACCCTGCTCGGGGCGCACCTTGGCAGCCGGGTTGTTGTCAAACTTGGGGTCGCCTACCGAAGAGAAGAGCACTGCGTCGGCTTCTTGGCAAGCCTTGTAGGTTTCCTCTGGAAATGGGTCGCCCACTGCGTCGATGGCTGCTGCACCCACAAGGGCAGAAGTCATGCTTACCTCGTGATTGAATTTCTTGGCGACTGCGTTCAACACATTGACGCCCTGTTCTGAAATCTCTGGTCCGATACCATCGCCAGAGAGTACTGCAATTTTGAGATTCATATTGTTATTGTTTGTTTTATTGTCAATAAAGTTGCTAATATCAATAATTCATTTCGACTATCGTGATGCCTGCGCCGCCAAACTGCACATGCTCGTCGTGGCATGAGGCTACGGCAGGCACTGTGCGCAGATATTGGCGAATTACCTGGCGCAAATAGCCCGTGCCGGTGCCATGGAGAATGCTGAGGAAGTCGGAT
>JAZUHM010000029.1:0-2268 GCA_045641725.1 Bacteroidaceae bacterium
ATAAGTATATCTCATATTATTACGCCACTATCGAGAACTATCAGGGCGACGAGCACAATATCAGCGGGCAGTACGACTTTACGGTAGAACTGCCGCCGGTGCCATTCCCGGGTACCTACGAATTCCGCATCAGTGTGGCCCATTACGGCGCGCTGGGCATGGCACAGCTTTATCTGGGCACATCGCCCGACCATCTCACCGCATGCGGCCTGCCTATTGACCTGCGCCTCGACGTTTATGGCGACGCCATCGGCTATAAGCTCGACGGCCCCGATTGGGAGGTCAACCGCCAGAACGACAAGGACATGCGCAACCGCGGTTATATGAAGCCCCCTCAGCACGACGGCATCAAGACCGGCCAGGGCACCATACCTCTTGAGTCTATGCGCTCGTCGGTGAGCAAAGGCCCTTATGCCCGACTGCGCTATGTGATGTATCGCGGCCAGCTCAGCCCCGAGCAGCACCTCTACATGCGAGTGAAGAATGTGCTCGAGAACACCAGCGCATCGTTTGAGCTCGACTATCTGGAGTATTGTCCTAAAGCCATCTATGCAGGTGCTGACGCCGAGGATATCTGGTAGGACTAATCACACAAAAATAATTCTAAATTAAATATAGTATGAAAAAGACACTTTTAACTATGATTGCCGCTGCAATGCTAATGGGCTCAGCCACAGCCATGGCCGGCAACGACAAGCCAGCAGTGAGCAAGGCTTACTACCCATTCAACGTGGGCGAACTAAAGCCCGAAGGCTGGCTCAGAGACTGGGCCAAAAAGGCCGCTAACGGCATGACCAAGAACATTGGCGTGGATTTCACTGAATTTGTGCGCGGCTGGGGCGACGCCAACCAGGGAGGCTGGTGGCACTACGAGCAGACCGCCTACTACACCGACGGCTTCACCCGCCTCGGATTCCTGCTCGACGACACCCTGCTCATGAATCGCTCTCGCCGATGCATGGAGGCCGTGATGGCTCGCCAGAAGCCCAACGGCTATATCCATTCTAACAACAAGGAATACGTGGAGAAATGGGGCACCGTGGACGCCGACTACGGCCTCTACTGGAGCGAGGGAATCTTCTGTCGCGCAGCCCTGGCCTACTACTCGGCCACAAAGGACGAGCGCATCATCGAGATGCTCAAAAAGGTCTATGCGCAGTTCCCGCTCTTCGCTTACAACGCAGCCAAGAAGGACCCTTTCAACGGCGGCGACCTCGACAATATGCGCAAGATCTGCGGCATCGAGAATATGTTTGAACTCTCGCGCATCACTGGCGACGCACAGTACGCCAACCGCGCCCTGCAGGTGCTCAAGAACTACGAGCCAGCCTATGTGCAGACCTGGGCTCGCGACAAGCAGTTCCTCCGCACTGGCATCTGCCACGGCGTGAGCTACAACGAGCCGTCTAAGCTGCCAGCCATCGGCTATATCTGGAATGGCGACAAGGAATATCTCGCAGCCTCCGTCAACTCTTATGAGTTCCTGCAGGAGAACACCATGCTGCCCATCGGCTCCAACTCGAGCAACGAGTATCTCCACGGCATCGGCGCCTTTGAGGCCACAGAGTCGTGCGACATCACCGACTATATGTGGTCAACTATCTGGATGGCCCGCGCCACTGGCGACCGCCGCTACGGCGACCGCATCGAGACCGACGCCTTCAACGCCCTGCCCGGCGCAGTAAACCCGTCGTTCAGCCAGTGCCTCTATACCCAGGCGCCCAACCGCATTCCGGGCTTCCACCTCAAGATTCGCGACGACGGCCAGTACTATAAGGAGATGCATTGGCCAACCTGCTGCCCCGCCAACATCCAGCGCGCCCTGCCTAACTACATTATTAATATGGCCATGATCAACAACGACGGCGAGATCATGTGGCTCACCTACGGCCCTTCTCACCTCCAGACCAAGGACGGCCGATACGACATCAAGTGCGAGACAGAATACCCCTTCCGCGACAAGCTCACCTTCACCCTCAACACCATCCCGAGCGGCCAGGTACTGCGCTTCCGCATCCCTTCTTGGTGCGAGGACGCCACCATCTCGCTCAACGGCAAGGACGCCAAGGCCAAGGTGGAGGACGGATTCTTTGTGCTCGCCAACAAGTGGAAGGCCGGCGACAAGCTCGAGCTCTCATTCCCAATGAAGCCTAAGCTCGTCAAGGCCAACGAGAAATTCCCATTCTACAAGGGCGAAAAGGCTCCGTCTTGGGGCATGATGGTAGGCAGCCACGGCGGCATGGAGCTCGATGGTTTCATCGACCAGGG
>JAZUHM010000030.1:0-2516 GCA_045641725.1 Bacteroidaceae bacterium
AGAGCCAGTTTGGCGGGTGAAAATGGCTCAAAAAGTATAAGAACAGCATTTTTTTTGCGGGAATTTTGATTTTTTTCGCGTGTGACACTACAAGTGAAACATACGCGCAATTATTTTGCACTCCGTAAGACAACAACAATACTAACCCGCAAAATATTACGATTATGATTACAGTAGGATTCTGGGCTTTTGCCCTCAGCGTAGTGACTGGTGCTTCAGGTTTCATGGCAGGATGGATGTTTAAGAAACTCAGATAACAACCCGCGCCGAACTTTGTGTACAATCTTATAATATTAGACAATTATGGCAAAAGCAACCGACATCAACACAGCCGGCTCTCTCGCAGCCAATGCCAGCGAGAAGGCCAAAGCGCTCGAAAGCGCAATGCGAAATATTGAGAAATCTTTTGGCAAAGGTGCCCTGATGCGCATGGGCGACGTGGCCAGCGAAGGAATCGAGGTCATCTCAACCGGCAGCCTCGGCCTGGACTCTGCCCTGGGCGTGGGCGGTCTGCCACGCGGCAGAGTGATTGAGATCTACGGCCCGGAGTCTTCGGGCAAGACCACTCTGGCCATGCACGCCGTGGCCGAGGCGCAGAAACAGGGCGGATATGCCGCATTTATCGACGCCGAGCATGCCTTTGACGCCAACTATGCGCGCCAGCTTGGCGTGAACATCGACGACCTGCTCATCGCGCAGCCCGACAATGGCGAACAGGCGCTCGACATTGCCGACAGCCTTATCAGCTCGGGCGCCATCGACATCATCGTGATCGACTCTGTGGCGGCTCTCACCCCCAAGGCTGAGCTGGAGGGCGACATGGGCGACAACAAGGTGGGACTGCAGGCCAGACTGATGAGCCAGGCGCTGCGCAAGCTCACCTCTACCATCAACAAGACCAAGACTACCTGCATCTTTATCAATCAGTTGCGCGAAAAAATAGGCATCATGTTTGGCAATCCCGAGACTACCACCGGCGGCAATGCGCTCAAGTTCTACTCCAGTGTGCGAATCGACATCCGCCGCGTCACGAGCATCAAGAACGGCGACGCCGTGATAGGCAACCACGTGAGGGCCAAGGTGGTGAAAAACAAGGTGGCGCCACCGTTCCGCGTAGCAGAGTTTGACATCATGTTTGGCGAGGGCATCTCTACCACAGGCGAGCTGATTGACATCGCCGTAGATCGCGAGGTAATCACCAAGAGCGGCAGCTGGTTCAGCCTCGACGGCGAGCGCCTGGCGCAAGGCCGCGACAACCTGAAGGTAGTGCTCAAAAACTCCCCCGAGCTCACCGAGCGCATCCGCCAGATGATTGCCTGATATCTCCTTATCTCCTTACCTCCACACCTCCTTACCTCCTAACCTCCTTATCTCCTTACCACCTTATCTCCTTACCTCCTAAAATCATGCCCCCACTCAAAATCCAGCCACTCAACGGCGAGACCCTGCAGCAGCTGCGCCTCTATTGGTCGCAGGTGCCGTGTGGAGTGCCGCTGCAAAACTACGCCGAGGGCAGCGAGACCTACGACCCGCTGGGCTGGTGTCGCAACCCCGGCGACGCCTTCGTGGTAGAGGCCTGCGGCGACTCGATGGCACCCGAGATAAAAGAAGGCGACAAGCTCATCATCGACGGCAGCCGCACACCCCGCAACGGCGACACCGTGCTCGCCCTGATAGACAACGAGGCCTTTATCAAGTACTTCTACTACGACCCGCAGACCAACCAAGTAGTGCTCGAGCCCCACAACACCCGCTACCAGCCACACTATGTGGATTGCAACAAGCAGAACCTTGAGATCAAGGGCGTGGTGATGATGGTAATGCACCAGATAAAGCAGCGCATCGTGCAGCCTCAGCGCATCGCCGGTCAGCCCGCTCCGCTCAAGGTGGTCAACATCCAGACTGGCCCGGAGACCACTGCCCCACCCGCCGACTCGCCGCTCAAAAGCGCAGCCGACATAGCCGCAGGGCTCGACCCGTTCTTCGGGCCGGCCTTCAAGGGGCGCAACAAAGCCCAGGTGAACTACCTCGAAATGCTCGCCACCGACATACGGGTATTCAGCACCGTCAAAGACTTTGCGCGCATTGCCAACATGATGTACAACAGCCGCGAGATGCTCCACAAGCCCCACACCTTCAGCGAATGGTATCGGCTGTTCTGCTGTCTCACAGGCGCCCCACACAACCCCAACTACCGTCAAAGCAGACTCGAAGACTATCAACCATTGCAAGAACGATTCTACTATCTAACCAATTGAAATCATCAGATAGTTGCGCACAAACCGCAACACCCCAACGTAAGCCGCTCACCACGAGCGGGTTATTTTTTTAAAGGAGTTAAAGGGGAGATAACGGACAACGCCAATATCTAGGTTGGTGCATTAGTCCTGAAAGTGGCTCAGTGGAAATTTAGTGGGGGATATTTTTTAAGGAGTTATAGAGAAATTAACAGGTGATAGTTGTTTAAAGAGTTGGTGGACTTTTCCCACAGAGCTCACAGAGGGCACAGAGATTTT
>JAZUHM010000031.1:0-3098 GCA_045641725.1 Bacteroidaceae bacterium
GTATTAAGGTATTTTGTGCCGAAATCGGTTTTGAGTGCGGCATAGCTTGCGGGGTGGGTGGTCATGTAGTTGATGACTTGATTTCGGTGGGCTGAAAACTGCTTGCTGTCTTCTGGACCTATTTCTGTGGCAAGGTGCAGGGCTTCTGCATTGTCAATCCATGTGGTGTGGTAATGGTTGCGAGAGGGGTAGTCGGTCATTGCGCCGTTTTTGAACCTGAACAGCTTTAGGTTGGCGCAGAAATCGCTGAATTTTGTCTTGTGGTCAACGGTGGTTTTTACTAAGGCGCAAACTACTTCTACAAAGGTTGTGCAGTCTAGTTTGCCTAATTCTATAATTAGTTGTTCTTTAGATGTTTGCGGGTTTTTGGCGTAGAATATGTCGAGTGTTCCGCCCACATAGGGAGTGCCGATAAATTGCTTGCCGTAATATAGCGGCAGGCATACGGTAGGGGGCTGCTTGATGCCCTCAAGAAGCATGTGCTCGATGCGTATGGAGTCCTGCGGCACATATACTATTTCTTGTGCATTGATTTTTATAAATGCTATTGCGATCAGGATGGCAGTGAATAGTCTTTTCATAATCCTTGGAGATAAATATTAGATGCAAATATCGTAAAAAATATGTGTAAATGTGTAGTTTAATGGGTAGTTTTTGACTATTATTGGCGTTTTTGGGCGTTAGCAGCTGGTTATTGTGATATTTTTTATTAACTTTGTACCAAATTTATAATGATCAGGCAATACAATGACAGATACAAATAAGCAGTTTGAAGAAGTAATGCAGATGTGTCGTGAGGTTTTTGAGAAGAAGCTGCACGATTATGGGGCTGCATGGCGCATTATGCGTCCGGAGTCTCTGACAGACCAGATTTATATCAAAGCCAATAGAATCCGCTCTATTCAGACTAAAGGCACGAAGATGGTGAACGAAGGCGAATTGCCTGAGTTTATCGGTATTGTGAATTATAGCATTGTAGGTTTGATACAGCTTGAGAAGGGGGCTGCCGACAAGCAGGATATGACTCCTGAGCAGGCCATGGTTGAATACGACAAGTATGCCACTAAAGCCTTTGAACTGATGCTGCGCAAGAATCATGACTACGACGAGGCGTGGCGCTTGATGCGCGTCAGCTCTTACACCGATTTGATTCTGATGAAAATCTTCCGTACCAAGCAGATTGAGGAGCTGAGCGGAGCAACACTTATCAGCGAGGGCATTGATGCCAACTACATGGACATGCTTAATTATGCTGTTTTTGGATTGATAAAACTTAAGTTTGAAGCATAGTCTTATTTAGTCGATTATTAAGATGCCAACGAAACTCACTACAATATTATTGACAGCCGCCCGCGTGTTGATGGGTGTTGTTTTTGTGTTGTCGGGTTTTGTGAAGGCTGTTGACCCCAAAGGCTTTGGCTATAAAATTGAAGAGTATTTGCGAGTCGTTGGACTCGAGTTCCCTAATTGGCTTGATATTTCCCTTACACTGGCAGTAGTTTTAAGCTGTGTGGAATTTGTGCTGGGTATATATCTGTTGTTGGGTTTGAGGAGGCGATTTACGTCTATCGTGACTCTTCTGGCCACAATGACTTTTACCATTATCTCAATCTTTCTCGTGATATTCCATCCTGTGGCAGATTGCGGTTGCTTTGGTGATTTTATAGTATTGACAGATGTCGAGACATTGATAAAGAATCTCGTTTTGCTGGGCCTGGCGATAGTATTGGTGTTATATCCAAAGGAGGCAAAGTCGTTTGTACCCGACGGATGGCATTGGTTTGTGTCGCTATATACGTGCGTATTCATATTTATATTTGCAATAAGGGCCGTGTATTATCTGCCGCTGATAGATTTCCGTCCTTATAGTATCGGCACAAATCTGCGTGAGGCAGTAGTGCCTACTGGTGACGATGCGGCGGAGTTTTCGGATTTCTTTGTCACGGATTCTCTTTACGAGGATTACACCATGAAGATTCTTGACGACACTGTGCCAACGTTCTTGGTAATTACTCCCTACCTCGATGACGTAAGCACTGGAGTGACTGAAGACATAAATCTGCTGAACGATTGGTGTGAAGACAATGGCTATCGTCTGTATTGCCTGACTGGCTCTCCTTCTGCCAAGGTTGCAGAGTGGTGTTATTATAATGATGCTCATTATCAATTCCTTGCAGCAGATCCAGTGATGCTCAAAACCATGATAAGGTCTAATCCGGGCTTGATGCTGCTGCGTGATGGGGTGATACGAAATAAATGGAGCGCAAATAGTCTGCCGCAGATTACCGATGCATCGATCAGCGAGCGCCAAATGGAGGCCTCGGCAGACAATAGCCTGCACATTTTGTTTAAAATCCTCATGTGGTACCTTTTGCCGATGATATTGCTGATAGTTTTGTCAAACTTTATCTCTGTGCTACGCAAAAGGATTTACCGCCCCAAGAAAACAATGCCAGATAATAACGACCGCATACTTATTGACGAGAATAATTCAACAATACCTAATGTTAAACTTAATAAAATAAACAAGACAATGAGAAAAAAGATTGTTGCAGGCAACTGGAAAATGAACATGACCCTGCAGGAGGGCGTAGCTCTCGCAAAGGAACTGACAGAGGCTCTTGCAGCCGACAAACCAAATTGTGGTGTAGTAATCTGCACTCCATTTATTCATCTCGCAACCGTAGCTCCTATGCTTGATACTGAGGTTATCAAGCTCGGTGCTGAGAACTGCGCAGACAAGGAGAAGGGTGCTTACACCGGTGAGGTTTCTGCTGCTATGGTAAAGAGCACAGGTGCTGAG
The DNA here is from genome assembly GCA_045641725.1 of Bacteroidaceae bacterium. Lineage (GTDB taxonomy): Bacteria > Bacteroidota > Bacteroidia > Bacteroidales > Bacteroidaceae > UBA6382. The sequence continues at coordinate 2,804 of JAZUHM010000031.1, forward strand.
TATGTAATCCTTGGCCACTCTGAGCGTCGCGCTTACTATGGTGAGACTCCTGAAATCCTCAAGGAGAAGGTAAATCTCGCACTTGCCAATGGTCTTAAGGTTATTTTCTGCATCGGTGAGGTGCTTGAGGAGCGTGAGGCTGGCAAGCAGAACGAGGTAGTTGCTGCTCAGCTCGCAGGTTCTCTCTACGATCTCACTGCAGAGCAGATGGGCAATATCGTGCTTGCTTACGAGCCAGTATGGGCTATCGGTACAGGCAAGACTGCTACTGCTGATCAGGCTCAGGAGATGCACG
>JAZUHM010000032.1:0-3557 GCA_045641725.1 Bacteroidaceae bacterium
CTTGCTACGTCGGCAATAGGTTTTGTAATCAACTCTACCGTAGAGATGAAGAAATTCACCCCCGTGCCCAAGGCAGAAAAGCCCGCAAGGCGTGCGATATCCCTTGACCGGTTTATACTGTTGCGCGGATGGAGCGAGGGTGTGACCATGGTGTGCCTTGCCTTTTCCTATGGCGTGCTGTCAACATATCTGGCAATCTATGGAGAGGAAACCCTGCACATCACTACCGGCACAGGCATGTTTTTCCTGATTCTTTGCGTCGGCCTAATGCTAAGCCGTTTGGTTGGCGCCCGCACACTCCGCAAGGGCCAGATAGCCCGCAACTGCTCCGTGGGGGTAATGATAAGCGTGTTTGGTTATCTGCTGTTTGCGGCCGTGCCCAGTTGGGTAGGCTATTATGGCGCCGCACTCATAATCGGATTGGGCAATGGCCACATGTTCCCGGCCATGCAGAACATGTTTGTAAATCTAGCACCCGCTTCACAGCGAGGCACAGCCAACAGCACCCTGCTGACCGCATGGGACATAGGCATCGGACTTGGTGTATTGCTTGGCGGAATAGCAATAGACATGTTCCATACTTACAGCGCAGCCTTCTGGCTCGCTTGGATAGTCAATGCACTCGGCGTCGCATTCTACTTTGCCTATGCCCGCAAACACTACCTGCGCAATAAATTGAGCTGAATATAATTTTTATTCTCCATTTGTTCATTTGTTAAAGCCTGACAAAAAAATCGAAATGCGACATAATTTTGGTTCACAGCGCTGTGAACGAACGTTCATAGCGCTGTGAACAATCGTTCACACCGCTGTGAACAACTGTTCACAGCGCTGTGAACAAAAATTTGCTCGCAATTTGTTTTTGCACGCGGGCAATTTGTGAGATTTCTGTCCCACCACCAGCCCCGAAAGATAATGCGACGACGGTGTCGGTGGCTCGAAGAGTCGGAGCGGTACGGAGGCCAAACAAGCACAAACGGCTGAATAATAACAAATTATACCATCGCCCCCTCAGTCGCTACGCGACAGCCCCCTCCCTAGGCCTCCCTAGGGGGCAGACAACTCAAATGCGAGCGTGCGTTTGTATAAGCATTGCAGCAATATAATAAGATGTGTACAAAGAGTAGCTTAGGGAGTGCAAATGCAATTAGCATTTGGCAGGAGCCCTTTGATTAACAGAAACTTCAATACAGAAAGCCGAATGCCCATAGAGGAATTTTATTGCCGTATGCATATTCGATATCATCAGAGGCAATGAAGGCATTCTCGATTCCGGCAATTTGCTTACCCTCCTTGCTTTTACCGCCAACCTCTATCGTGTATCGTCCGTCAACAAGAAAATCGCCCAGCTTGGTGTATTCCACCCTATGACTATTGCGCAATTGGTTTACAACAAAGCATTCACGCTTCGTACCCTCATTCACAGTATCAAGCGTCATTGCATCCATGATATTTGGATTCTCTGCAAAAATCTTGTCTGGTTTCTGTAGTTTCTTGATGTTCATCTCGCTGCTATACAGAAGATTCAGAATCTTAGCTTTGGCAAGATGCTGGAAGTAGCCCAAGAGTGTGACGCGCGACACTTCAAGCATGGTTGACAACTTCTGCATGTCAATCTGCTGGGGAACATTGCTTGATAAAACTGCAACAAGTGCTTTCAATTTACGGATATTTGCCACATCCACACCACAAAGTTTCGGAAGTTCCACCTCGATTATGTAGTTGATAACATTCTCCAGACGAATGCTATACTCCGCCTGTCCCTCCAAAATGAAAGGATAGTAGCCCTCACGGAGGTAGTCATCGAAGAAACTCAAGGGACGGCATGATTGCATCACCTTCTCGCACAAAGCATTTGGATTTTCCAAAAGTTCACTTAATGTCACCTTAGGCAAATCAATCCCATGAACAATCTCAAGATACTCCCTAAATGACATGCCCTGAACATCGTACGGGATGCATCGGCGTGACAGGTCGGCATCACCATTCAGGATGCTGAGCAATGATGATCCGCTCAACACGACTTTCAAGTCAGGATAGAGGTCATAGATTTCCTTCACCTCTTTGCTCCAGGTGTCATACTTATGTACTTCGTCTAGAAACAAATGTTCGCCACCTCGCTTATAGAAATTATCAGCAAAGTCAAGAAGAGAATGTTGTGTAAAGTAAGCACTGTCGAGACTGGCATAGAGCATACGCTTTGCCTCTGCCCCACACATCTTTATATATTGCAGCATCAGAGTGGTTTTTCCGACTCCCTTTGCACCACGAATAGCAATGAGCCTACTACTCCAATTGATATCGTGATAGATGTTTCTCACATGCTCTGTCTGAGTTAGATTGAGCAATTGGCGTTGACGGTTGATGATCTTCTCCATTGTAATATTATGTAATCTGACTGCAAAAATACTATATTTTGTTTAATGCACAAAACAAATAGGTGTTAAAAATGTTTTGCACACTGAACATTCTTCCATTACTTTGCCTTCTACGCTTCTTCGCCATAGCCAATTGTAGCTAATAGGACAAATAAGCAATAAGCCTGCCACTTGCGGTCGCATGGTTAGTGCGAAATCACAAAATGGCAGGCCTGCTATTTGTCATATTTATGGAGAATGAAAACTTATTTTTCCCCCATATCCACATTTTGTGCCATAGCAATAGTGCCGTGGCCGAGCAGATCCTTCCTATGCCTAATCTGCACAATGTGCAACAAATCACTAAATCTGCATTTTCGCAGTGCAATTATTAGGGATTTTTGCATTTTCTTGATGCAATTTGAAAAATTGTGTGTACTATTGCATCAAGCTTCAGCATTTTATGGAACGGCTATGACTGGATTTGTATATCCCTGTATGACGGCCGAACCGACAAACGTAACCATGTGCTGCACATAAGGAAACCAGGTGTAGGCTATTCACTGATGTCACCATTTGATATGGTCATATCAACGCAGGCATCGTGAATGTTGCCAACAAGTGGGGGCGCGATTTTTTTGACTCTGATAGCGACTTCTTCTATTTTGTCGGATGATATGAGTACATGTTTTGCGATGCGATAGGCAAGGTGCTCGAGTAATTTGCTTTTAATCTGAAATTCTTCCTTGACGATGTCGAGTGTGTCGGCATAGCTCACGGTGCCGTCGAGTTGATCATTAAGGTATGCGTCCTGGCTGATGGTGGCAAGCATGTCGATGTCTATCTCGTACCACGAACCGATTTGTTGTTCTTCGGCAAATACTTCGTGCTGTCCGTAGAGTCGTATTGTGTTGAGTCTGATGTTGGTTTTCATTGTGTGTTTGTTGTTTGGGTGAGTCTTACGACTCTGATTCCTATTTGTGATTTTTGAGATTGTTGGTATTGGTAGAGCGTGCGGGGTTCGATGATGACTTTTTTGTGCAGGCTGGATGCGTTGAGAAGGTGCAGCTTGCCGTCTTGTTGCCATACGGCTATGCCGAGATGGCTCACGTCGAGTCCGGCTTTGTTGGTTACCATAGAGAGGATGTCGCCGTCGTGTATGCAACTGAGTTCGTTTTTGCTTTTGTTTAATGCGGAAGT
>JAZUHM010000033.1:0-10865 GCA_045641725.1 Bacteroidaceae bacterium
CCTTATAATTATTTGATATTCAGAATGTTAAAAAATGATATAGGAAGTATGTAGGTTTTCGACTTTTAGATTAATTAACTATATATCAATAAGTTAACTATCCAAAAACAACCAATGTAGGAAATTTTTTGGGGTATCGCGTCCATTTTTTCATTTTTCTGGAGATAGAAGAATTCTTTGGATAAACACCACCATATTTTTTGTCGCAACTTGCCGCATAAGCACACATAACCTCGCAAAGCGCTAAAAAACAGCATAATACATTTGCACCGAACAAACGAAAAAACTATGGCAAGTGCAGCAAAAGTAATAGGAATTTCAGCCCTTGTGGCATTAGGTATCTGGGGTGCATCCAAACTGGCTAAAACCGGTATGGACGCTGCCGCTATGGTAGATACTTTTGATATTGACCTCGGAATCTCTAACATGAGAATCTCTGACGGCAAAATCAAAATGAAATTGAATGTATCTATCATCAATCCTTCCGAATTTGCTATCACAGTCAAAAAGCCTTATGTAGAAGTTTATCTCAACGAGCCTGGCAAGTCTCCTTACAAGATTGTGAGCACAAGCACATCCAACGAGCTGTTACCAATAGCCGCATGCACACAATCGCCTTTTGAATACGACATAGAGATCTCTCTGGTCTCATTCGTATCCACATTCAGCAGGTTGCTTAGTATCCTTATCCAAGACTGCAATTTCAACGACCTGAGCTTTAACGGCATGCTGACAATAGCAAGCAAAATCTCTCAGAATATCGACAAGTTGTATCCAATGCTGTCGGTAAAAGTGCTTACAGCCTGGCAGGGTATTACAATCAACAAGGAGTTTCCACTGGCATAGACAGATAGTAGTAATATGGATTTAAATAGTGTTTTTTTAGGGGAAGTAATTTGCCGGAGCGGATGGGCTCCTGAGTCAGCGCGTGATCGTCAGATTGAGGATGGCTCTCAGTTCGATGCTTATTTTAGCAAACCAGAGCTAAAGAAAGACCTCAAAAAGCGAGATGGTTCTGTGTCGGACACGGTTAAGCTGATGAAAACCATCATCAAGACCAAATCACAGCAGGTAGACAGACTTGCGCGAGAGGTACTGGCGATCACCAATGCTGATGGCAAATTAAATATCTATAGCACCGTAGAGAACATATTTAACTTCATTTTCAAATACATAAAGTACAACATTGAGGACGGAGAGCAACTCCAGAGTCCACGTCACACTTGGTGGCGTGCTCAGGTTTTGGCAAGAGAGAACCCCAAAAAGGAAAACAGCGCTGATTGTGATTGTATGTCAATATTTGCAGGCAGCTGTATGTACAGGCTGGGCATCCCATTCTCGCTAAAGATAGCAGGTTACAGCGGTGATGTATTCCAGCACGTATACTGCGTAGCCTACGACAGAGGCACTCCAATTATCTGTGACCCGGTAACTAATAGATTCAACTATGAGAAACCACCAGTTATCTCCAGACTCTTCCCCATAAAACCCAAACCAATGGCACTTAACGGCACCGACATATACGTATTAGACGGCATCGACGACAAGCATAATCTGCCAGTAGGAATCTCCTACAAGGAAGGTCCCGACGGATCTATGATGGTGGTAGGTGGCAACGACCTATTCAACGGCCTGGCCGGAGAGATAGGCGATCTTGGTAAATCCAAAAAACGCGCGGCCAAAAAAGCAGCCCGAAAGCAGAAAAGGGCTGAAAAGAAAGCAGCAAAGAAAAAGAAAAAGATCGAGAAAAAAGCCAAAAAGAAAGAAAAGAGAGCAGAGAAAAAAGCTCAAAAAAAACTAAAAAAGGCAGAAAAGAAAGCAAAGCGTCTGGAGAAAAAAGCAGCAAGAAAAGGCGGTAAAAAGGCGGAGAAATTATTGAAAAAAGCAGCCGCAGCGCGCGAAGCTGGACAGATAAAGGCCGACGCAATCCGCGAGAAGGCAAAAGAAAAGATTGAGAACAAGCTGAAAAGAGTTGATGAGAAACTGAAAAAGAAAACAGCCAAAATCGAGCTCAAGAGGCTAAAACAATCAGGTGCCAGCAAGGCTGAGATTAAGGCTGCAAAGAAACACTTGAAAGAGGTTAAGAAGGAAATACGCAAGGCACGCAAGGAGGACGGACGCGGATTCTTCCGCAAGATCGGAAAGGGCATCAAGTCTGCCACCATGTTGCCAGTGCGCGCAGCATTCCTCATGCTGATGAACCTCAACTTCCGTGGTTTGGCCTCTCGTCTCTACGAGAACAAGGAGGCCTACGACAAGTTCCTGAAAAAGTGGAAAAACGTATTTGGAGGCAAGGAGCCAAAATTGAAAATCGCAATTACCAAGGGTCAGGCCAAGAAGCCGCTCTTTGGATCAAAAAAGACTAATGCCAGCGTGGCGGCCAATGCGGTAGAGGTTCAGCAGGATGTAGAGGGATTCCTGGGAGCTCTGGGTGTGGAACCCACAACAACTACCGCAGCCGCAGCAATGGCAGCAGCATCCAGTGCACTTGCCGCTCTTACCAAGATACTAAAAGCGATGGGCGTAAACGTGCCAGAGTCCGTAGAGGAGGCTATCGAGGCAGGACAAGATATTGCAGAGTTGCTCCCTGACCGACCAATCAGCGAGGACCCCGAAAACTGGGAGAATCCAGATGAGTACAACGCAGATGCAGATACCGACGGAGACGGTGTAATATCGAAAAAAGAAGCGAGAAAAGCCAAAAGAGCAGCAAAAAAAGCAGCTAAAGCAGAAAAGAAAGCTGCGAAAAAAGCAGCAAAGGCCGAGAAAAAGGCAGCAAGAAAAGCCGGCAAAGAAAGCGACGAAAGCGAAGATGAAACACAAGAAAGCAACGATATGGCAAACGGAAAATTCATAAACTTCCTGAAAAACGGAGTAAGCAAGGTGACAGATGTTGTATCCACTGTTACCAATATGACAAACCAGGAACTGCCGACACCTCAGGTGTCACCCACAAGCAACTCTCAGAGTGTAATGCCTAATGCGGTGGCACCCACCACAAAGATGCAGACAACAGCGCCAGCGGCACAGCAGCCCCAGCAGCAGGGTATGTCGACAGGCACCAAGATAGCGCTAGGTGCAGGTGTCTTAGCTGCGATATGCGGCATAATCTATCTGGCCACTTCCGGCGGCAGCAACAACAATAGCAACGGTATGGGCGGCTACAAGGAGATTGATCTTGGTTAGAGAACAAACAGAAACATAAAGATAACACTTAAACAAGACGAAACAATGAGTAAGATGAACAATTTGCTAGACACCGCATATTCGCCAGCCCTTCAGGCCGGTGGATTTATGCTGGGTCTTGTTGGTCAGCGTGGCATCAATAAGATGCTGGAGACCGACACAATGCAGGGCCTTCTCGGCAACGAGACAGCCACCGACTTCAAGAGATTTGTAACACCACTTTTGACATGCGCTATCGGTATCGGAGTATCCAACTACGTATCTAGCGATTCTCCAATGAAGGAGATTGCCAACGGTTTCACAGTATCAGGCGCTGTCAACGTAGGTATGGAGCTCCTTTTCAAGCGCAACCTTATGGCTGATCTTGGCGGAGGTTTCCTTGGCAACCTTCTGGGAGCAGACGACGACCTCGACTTGATCGGTTACGATGACGACGACGACATCGAGGGTATTGAGGGCGAGGATGACGACGACATCGAACCAGCAGCCCTTCCAGCACCAGGCGTAGGCTACACACTTCCTTCGCAGAGGGCTTACGTAAGACGTTCTGCAAACCAGATTCAGGGTGTACCACAGATCGTGTAATCACAGAGTATTAACGTAAAAAATCAGAGAATAAAATGATGGGTAACAACTTCATGGGACTCGCCGGCGAGACTATCAATATGACTGACAAGTCAGAGTTCGTAAATTCTATTATGTGGCAGCTTCCTGCCGACGTTCAGGCTGGCCTCCAGTCAGGCAAGCTTCAGCTTGTGCCTTACCACTACTACGGCTGTAAGGAGATTACCGGCATGAACCACGTAAACATGTTTGAGTCTGGCGACTTTACGATCAAGGGCGTAACCAACGTAGTACAGGGCCGCATCCCTGCCGACGACCACTTCATGGTATCAAAGCTCCGCTGCCGTACATACAGCTGTACAACCGAGGAGGCTAATAGCAAGACTCCTGAGCAGATGATGAAGGACGCAAAGTGGGAGACCCCTTGTTTTGCTGTAACTAATGGTGAGATGATGTTTGGCTCAGGTGCTACTACCTACATGGACAAGACAGCATCCGCTATTTTCGACACCACCGGTAACTCCAATATTGAGACAGGAACTGTAAAGATTCCTGGTAAGTACCTCAAGCCACAGACAGAACTCAAGGTAGAGCTCGACATCGTAGGCACAATGAAAGAGGGTATTCGCACATTCTGCCGTTTCGACGTGATCGGTGTTAAGACTCAGAAGGCTTAATCTACGCGAAAGCGAGAATCTTAATTAAGAACATCGGGGGTGATGGTGGCGATCACCATTACCCCTTTTTTATACAAAAAGCATGAACGTAGAATTATCCCAATATTACAATTCACTGACCGATAAGGATTCAGAGGGCATAAAGTATTACTTTGACATTACAGCAGTCAACTCATCTACTGGAATGCAGAATACGATATGCAGCGCATCTCAGTCGCCCAAAAAAGCAACCGGTGCCGAGAGGTTCAAGGAGGTTGTAACCAGGGCCGAGGCGCAAAAGTACAATGTATTGCATGTTAGGGAGTATTCAGCCGACGGACAGACTGTTGTCAATTCGTTCAAATTTACCCTTGGTAAGCCCTGTAAAAACCGCAACAAATCCAAATCACTAGCTATTCAGCAGAATACGCCTACGGGGTACACATCTCTGGAGGGGTTTGAGAGCAATCTTGAAAGGTTTGGTTTTGTAAACGGACTGCAAGGCGTGGTGGCAGCATCGGCCGAAAAGCTTAATCAGGAGTATGTACTCCAGCAGCAGACCGCGCAGTTATCAGACCTTAAAACCAGATTGGCGCTTCTGGAGCAGGAGAAAGAATCTTTGAAAAAGGAGACCGAATCCTACAAGGAAAGGTACAAAGAGATTTTGGACGAGAAGAAAGAGCTGGAGCGTGACTACAAACACGAGATTGAGCAACTGAAACAGAAACTCTCGCTTGGATCTCTCGCTGTAAATGGAGCGCTTGGTTTTCTTGCAAGCCGTCCCGGCCTGTCTGGATTACTGGCTGGAATTATGGGACAGCCGGCAGCAACACCGACGGCCGCTGCCGACAGCGACGACGATGATGATGAGGACGATGACGACATAACAATCCAGACAACTGATCCACAGTCACGGCAATTCGTTGCATTCATTAATCAGTATTGTGGTAATCTGGATTCGCAGTCGCTGGAAAAAGTCTGCACTGTAATCCAATTTATGCAGATACCCGGAAACCTTGATTATCTGACCACATTTGTAAAGGCCAAATATAAGGAACAACAAAAAAAATCTGAATAACCTATGGCACAGGAATTTAATATCAGCCTCAGTGTAAAAGCAAAAGACGAGGCAACAGCAAAGAAGATCTCAAAGGTGGTAAAAAGTTTTGTAAAATCAATCCCAGAGGACAAGATGTTGATGCTGGCCTCCAAGATTGAATCAGACAAGGACTTTTTCAAATCTTTGACACCTTATTTATCAATGCTCTAAACGAAACATCATGATGAATTTTGGAGAAGTAAACTCAATCCCCAACAATCCGCTAAATCCAGCCTCTCAGCCCGGACAGCCTAACGGTCCTTTCGGAGTAGAGAGTGGAGGAGTGCGTGTAACATACAACATGCTGTCAGGTGAGCGTATGGATTTCCAGATGCAGACTATCAATGTAACAGCCGCCAACTCGCGGTACGACTTTGATTTTCTGGCAAAGGTAACCAACGAGCGAATACTTGGATTCTTCATCACCAGCACTGAGGTTGTTGACAACGAGTTGAAATCAAATCTTAACCACTCCACTATCCAGCTTACCATCGACAACGAGGAGATCATCCCAGCCAACACCGACGCAGCCCTGTTTTCGTCCAAGATCAATGCAGGATTTTACGAAAACATCTATCCTTGCAACGAGAAGGCCGCAGGAAGCCAAGTAAAGGGTACATTCATTTCTGGTGGCGAGTCCACTTGGCATGGACCTTACGAGGCTAAGCTCTATTTTTGGAGTTCCAAGAAAAAGAAAAACTAGTTAGATTATGCAGAGAGAAAGATTATACAGCTACAACAAGGTAGTTAATCCCACGTTTTCGGTATTCAAGGATTCCGTTGCAATACCAAGCCGGGTAAAGACTATTACTCAGGTTTGCGCCTATATCTCAAATGGCGACAATCACAGCTGCCGAGGGTTTCTCTCGCTCAACAATGAGAATACTAACGAGCAGATTGTCAACACAATCAGGATAGCAAATGACAAGCATCATTACAACTACAAGGCCATCCGAGTACGTTGCAAGCCGCAAGGCAGCAATATGAACTTCGTAATGAGTATGAGCAATGTAGACAAGACCCAAGAGTGCCGTCTTGTGATCCTGTTTAAATATCTGGAGGAGTAACAATGCTGGATTTATTGGATTTAATCAAACTGGAATGTGAGGCAAGAGGCATCAAGAAATACTCTGTCAAGCCGGTGCAGGTGGAGATCATCTCTCCCTATCAGAGAATAGGCCTCGACAAATATCTCTACCTTTTTGTATCCGACAAGGTAGACACAGCGGCACTCCCTACACGTATAGACCTCCAGAGTCCCGACAATCTGTATCAATTCACGAAAACCACACTTGAGAACACAAGGTTTGCTCAATATCAATTCTTCTCTGAGGAGTTGATAATAAAAGTAAGCAATTTCGGGTCCGACAAGGAAAGTGAGTTTATCCCCTTCCCTATCGAATTTCTCAAGATAATACCAAGCGAGTAATGAGTAATGAAAAAATTAGTTACACTAGAAGGAGCAGCACCTTTGGTAGTTGCTGACGCGGCAAACAAGTTTCTGGATGACAAGGAAACGCGCGACGACATCCGAAATGGTGTCAAGACCGTGGCCAGTACGGCATTCTCGTTTTGGAAAATTGCAGGCTACACGGTACTGGGCATCGGAGGTATTGCGATACTGGTCTGGGGCGGCAAAAAATTGGTTGACGTGATAACCGACGTCAAGGCCAACATGGACGAGAAAAAGCGGCAGTCTGACAATATGTCGGAGGCAAAATCAAACATCAGCAAAAACGAGCTGTGGTTTACCAATGCCGTTGCTGATCTTAAAACCGCAATGGGAGGTTGCAAAGGATTCAACAAGTGGGGTACATCCTACAACTGCGACAAGATCCTCGCAATACTTCAGGGACTTGGCAATAAGTACGACTGGCAATACCTGTGTGGCAAATTTGGCACGATAGAGGGTCACGGCCTGGCAGACTGGCTGGGGTGTGACGGATGGAGTGACAGAAACAGCTACAACGAGGTATTGGAAAAACTTAAAGTTGAGAAACAATACCAGATCACCGATCCGGGATTGTTTGCTGGCAATAACCTATTAATAAAATAGAAAAATGGCAAAAAACAAAAACGGTAATTTGCAAGGTGTCAGCGAATGGTGCTCCGAGCACTGGTTTCTGACGTTCTTGCTGGTATCTAGCGCGCTGGGTGTGGTAGGCAGCGCTGTATCAAATATCTCATCCAAGTAGCATGGCCGGAGCATACGGATTCATGGCCAATGCCGACATAGAGATACCGCTTACCGGTGGAGCTAGACTGACCCTGAGCCCAAGCGACTTTGTGGTGTTCGGCAATGTTGATACTCTCACATCAGTAGGCTATATCTATCACTTCAAGTCCATCCGGCCACAGGATGTACAAAAATCTGAGGTGATCGCAAGCGAGCTGGAACCTCTATTGAGAGGCTGGCAAGCTAGCAAGGCGATAATTGGATTTGATACAAAGGAGTCTTTTGAAGCGGCCCTGATTGCAGACCAAAACGCACATGCGGAAACAGAGGCCAAAGCAGCTGAGGTAAAGGACGCAACCGAGGAGACTTCAAAAGGAAAAAAAATTAAACAAACCACCGAGACAGAAGGCAAAAAAACAAAACGAAAGGAAAATCTTCCTCTATGTTTTGCGGTAGCAGGCCTTATTTGTCTGGGTATTTACTTGGTAACAAAAAAATGACAAAAAAAGGAATAATCATCACAAGTGCGGCTTCCCTTATTCTGATTGGCACAGGCGTTTTCTTGTATGTACGCAAGAAGAAAAAACAGAAAGAGGAGGAAAGTACATACAGCGATGGCGGATCAACCACCACTGCTGCCGCAAGCGATCCTAGGGTCTACAAGGCTCTCAGCAACACGCAGACTTTGGCGCTACAGAAATTGATAAACAAGTTCTACAGCACCGGCGCACTTTCTGGCTGGTCAGATATTTGGAACTCGGTTAAAAATGTTGTGTCAACAACCGCTAAGAGCGTTGTAAGTACTGTGACAAACGGATCAATAGGTCTCGCAGAGTTCAAGGCGGCTGTTGCGTCGATAATGCCTCTGAAAGAGGATGGTATCTATGGCAACAACACCTTGGCTGCCGTTAAGGCATTGCAGACATACCTGAACGCCAACGGAGCAAACCTCACTGTAGACGGCAAGTATGGCCAAAACACCGACTCAGCAACTGGCTGGGGTGTTATGAGTCTGGCCGGATTCGACGGACTGGCAGGCAAGCGCAAAGGCAAAGGCAAAGGCAAGCGCAAGCGCAAAAAGCTTACTCCAGAGCAGAAGGCTGCACGCAAACAGAAACTCGCTGCACGCAAAAGAAAGCGCAAAGGTTTGCACAAGCAAGTGGCGAAGGCTATGGTAACACCAGCAGAGGAAGTTGTTACTGAGCCAACAGCCGAGGCTACAAGCGAAGTCATTGTTACAGAAACACCAGCAGAGGAAATGCAGGAAGTAGTTTCAGGCATATTGTAACAAAAAAAATACTGTATGAACAAAACACACATAATCATAGGTGTAAGTTCGGCCGCAGTAATTGCTACTACATTAATATTAGTCTCTCACTTAAACAGCGCAGCCAACAAGATTATCCGCTGCGCTGCCAAGTGGGTAGGCAATAAGGAGATTTACAATAACCAGGGCTGGGAAAACAAGGAGTTTCAAAAACTTATGGTTTCAGCCGGATGGTGGCAGGGCGCTGAATGGTGCAACCTGTTTGTAAGACTTGTTTTCAGGACGGTATGCAAGCAAGGGTCGGATGCCTACAAATTCTGGGACAAAAACTTGTCTCCGTCTACACAAACCACATGGAGTAACTTGCAGACTAAATCCAAGTATCACTCTATAATCCAAAAACCTGAAAAGGGCGCGTTGGTGATATATCGCAGCAACTCAGATTCCAGCAAAGGACACATCGAGATTGTTGAGAAGGTAAACAGCGATGGATCTTTTGAGGTAATATCAGGTAATTCCCCGGTAGGCGCATCTAACCAGCCGCAGGGAGTAGCCCGCAGACACAGAGAAAAATCAGGAATATCGGGAAAAAAGATTCTCGGATTCATCAAAATAAACAAGATATAATATGATACAGTTGGATAAGCAGCTTGAACCGGATAAAGATCCAGCCGGCAACATAATAGGTTATAAGACACAGGCCGTATTGCTGCCAAACTCTTTTTTCCTAAATCCAAACATTCGGATAGACTGGGCAAACAACACATGTTCTGTTGATGATAGTACATATTACCTCGATAAGAGTGTGATGAAGACATCTTCAAGTTTGTCTATCCCTTCTAAGCAGGAATGGCTTAACACCTATGGTAATTACATCTTGACAGAGTTGTATGATTTCAGAGACGATACCAACAATCCCTCCGGCAATTATGATAACATATACAGGCAAAAGTATATAGATAACAAGGGTAGGGTTAAGTATATCTTTGAATATCAGTGGGACGTAAACGACAACAATACATTAATCCGATCTCTGGCCCCCGATGGAGCCGAGGCTCAGGCCGAGAAAGAACTAGTATTGCTTAAATACTTTAATGGTGGCTTGATGATAAAAACAGAGCAGTGTGTAAAGGGCTCTGTTGTTACTGTCAAGGCCCTGGACAATGAAGGCAAAAAGCAATTTGCATATTGGAGCCACAAAGGTACAATATTACCCAAGAATCCAGAAGGCACAGCTTATATAATAACGATGAACGACAACGAGGAAATCTCTGCCGTCTGGAATATCTACCACAAACTAACACTACTTGACAATGGTGCAGCTATATCTACTGAAGATCACATTGAGGGCAGTAGCGTTGATCTACCGATTCTCGCCGATCGTGACAACGCTTATTTCTTAGGCTGGAAACTTGCAACGGGCAACTTCCAGAACTCACCGGTGCTGATTACAGACGAAATCACGCTCTATTCAGCTTATCACGATTGGGTAAGGATAGATCTGATATCTACCGACGGTCAGACTCTGAATTATCACGATGGCAAGGTTAAGGAAGGTGATGTTATCACTCTCAACGAACTCAACGCGCTTATCGCAGTGCCTGAATACGAGAAGGATGATATGCGCTACACATTTGAGGGATGGTTCGTAGGTGATATGCCTATAACTGAGGATGTTGTGGTTGAGAACGCTCCTATTGAGCTTACAGCTAAATGGATTGTATCACCTATAACTGAGTAGCAACATGGGATATATAGCGAATCCGCTCCTAGAGCAAAACTTACAGAAAAAGCAAGATATATCTATCACACTCCTAAACGAGAGTGGTGAAACTGTCGATATCAGAGATGTTGTTGTTGCTCTCGAAAACAAGATCAGCAACAAGCAGGATGTTTCCTTTGGCCTTGGTGCCGGGA
>JAZUHM010000034.1:0-3776 GCA_045641725.1 Bacteroidaceae bacterium
GGTGTGCTCCATATAGTGCAGCTAGTTGGCATTGTTGACGATGCCCTCTACGTCGCACTCGTAGTCTCTGACTGCCATGCGGAGCTTAAACATATATTCTTTCATACTATTGTGATAAATTCTGAAGTTGGTATAATATAAATAGGTAGCGGCATTATGGCGCAGCGGCCTTCTGCTTGATAAACTGGTAGCCCAGCTGGCAGCGCAGGCAGTCGCGGCGCTCGCAGTAGCGCGTCATGAGCTGCACTATGGCCTGCGACTGAGCGGCATTGGTGGCCGTGAGTCCCATCTGCAGCCAGAGGCGGGTGTGCTTGTTGTCTTCGGGTGCAAGGGCGTGGAGCCAATCGAGCGCCTTGTTCATCAGCTTTTTAGACTGGCGATAGCGCCCATAGGCATAGAGCACCGGTATCACGCCGTTGATGATAAGCAAATTGAGCGCGGACTTCTGCACCTGGCGCGGGCTCTTGTCGGTCTCGCTGCCGCAGAGCGTGTAGTGGGTCTCCCAATAAGGCGACACCGCCGTGTCGAGCAGTTTATAGACATCCTTAATATCTGCGGCCTCCACCACCGCCGACAGGCTCAGCTGCTGCTTGCAATACAGGCTGGCGAACTGCGCCAATCGCAGAGTGGGAAAATTCTGCGGCCTGAGGCGCAGAAACTTCCACTTGTGGCCGCCAATCGGAGTGAGCGAGAATTTATTGGCCATAAACTTGTATTCGCTCCGCAGGCGCTGGTAGTAGGCATCGGCGGCAGCGCGTTCGAGCCGCTCCTTGCCCAGCAAAGTCTCGTCCAGCAGGCCCGCCTGGCCGATAAACAGGGCCTCTATCTGAAAGAGGTCGTCGCGGTGTTTGGCCGCACCGCCGTATGGCACCGTGCGGGCCCATTCCTCAAACACATCGCTGTTCACCCCAAAGCCAAAAGCGCGGGCCATGGTAATAAACATGGCCTGCTCCCAGTTAAACTCGCAGAACTTCAGCCGCTGGTCAATCTCGGCCGCCTTACGCTCGAGGCGCTCGCTGCACAGCCGGCGAATCCATTGGTCGGTAATGAGGTGAGGCACCTGGGCCGCGTAGCCATAGCATGGCGGAAAGTCCTCGTAGGCCTGCAGCTGCTCGTAGTTGCTCACCACATGCTGCGGCACGCTCATCACCAGCTGCGGCACCTGGCGTCCGCTCTCGGTATAGACCTCGACATCGGCCACCTCCACCACATGCAGCACCACATTGTTGTAAGCCTTGTCGGTGTGATGACCGTGGCGCACCCAATCGCTGCTGCGAGAGTGGATCTCCACATTGCCCATCCAGTCTTCGCCGTCGATAATCACGTCGGCACTAAAGAAATCGGGGCCCGCATCCTTGTTGTGCAAGCCCACCGACAGCACCTCCACACTCAGGCCCTGCGTAGTCACAAGACCCTGGCGCGGCATCAGGCGGTTTTTCCAAACATAGTGCAACAGGCGCTCCATAGAGAGGGATTATTTCGATTTTAAGTACAAAATTATGATATTTATGCCAAGTATCATTATTTTTGCCACACAAAAAATCAAATTTATGCTCAGCCGACTCATAATTATAGCGATATTCTGCCTTTTCGTAGCCCTGCCAAGCCATAGCCAAGGCGTGGACTGGGAAGATTTCGCGACAGAATATTTTGCAGACTCCGAAGAAACTGGAGAGGACTCCGAAAACTATTCCCTCTACGAGGAACTGCTGGAGATGCACCGCTCGCCGCTCAACATCAACCTCGCCACAAGGGCCGATTTGCTCAAGATGCCATTCCTCAACGAGGCTCAGGCCGACTCCATACTCAGCCTCAGAAATCACTACGGCACACTGCTGAGCATGGGCGACCTGCATTTTGTGAAAAACCTCTACCACAAGGAGCGCTCCTACATGCAGCTGTTCTTCTACTGCGCACCAATCCCACAGCCACACAAGCAGACTGCCGCCAACACCGCCGCCGCCAAACGCCGCCCCTTCTACTATAACCAAGAGGCCGACAGCGGATTGAAAAATACCGTGTCCATGACCCTCGGCGTGCCACTCTACAAGCGCGAAGGCTTTAAATCCCACACCACCGCCGAACTGGAGAAAAATCCCAACAAGCAATATCTCGGCAACAACCTCTCGAACACACTGCGCTACCAAGCCTCGCTCGACAACCGCATCTACTGGGGACTCACGGCGCAAAAAGACGAAGGCGAGCCCTTTGCCTCGGGCCGCAATGCGCTCTACGACTCCTATGGATTCTATCTCGCCGGCCGCAGCCGCGGAGTGGTGCAGCAATGGGTCGTGGGCGATTATCGCGCCCACTTCGGCATGGGCCTCACCATCGGCGCCTCGGCTGGCGATGCCATGAACATTATTTCCTCCTACCGCCCGCGGCAAATAGGCTTCGCGCGCCACACATCTACCGACGAGGCGCGGTTTATGCGCGGCGCAGCCATTTCGCTCAAGGTCGGCAGCATAGGCATCCACGCCTTTGCGTCGTGGCGCCAACTCGATGCCACACTCCAGGGCGACAGCATCTCCACAATCCTCACCAACGGCTATCACCGCACACCCCTCGAGATGTCGAAGCGCCACAACATCAAGGCGTTGCAGGGCGGCCTGTCGCTACAATGGAGCGCAGGGCCATTTGCCATCGGCGCCAATGCCACCCACACCCACTACAATACCCCGTACCGCCGCCCCACCAGCCTCTATCGCAAGTACTATTTCACAGGCCAGGACTTCGGCAACTACAGCCTCAACTACTCGTGGCAGCACAACGCCCTCAAACTATGGGGCGAGAGCGCCACATCCATGCAGGGAGGCCTGGCCACAATCCACCGCCTGCAATATACGCCAAGCTACAAACTAAATCTCGCGCTCCTACATCGATATTACTCCAAGCGCTACCTCACTCCCACGGCACAAAGCTACAAAACCGGATCGCGCATACAGAATGAGCACGGCCTGATGCTCGGAGCCAATTGGCAAACCACCGACTACTGGCGCCTCGCTGCCTATGCCGACTACGCACGCTTCCCCTTTGCCACATATTATACCAACAAATCGGCCTACGCCCTCACCACACTGCTGCAGGCCGAGTACTCGCCCAACCAAAACACCGCCTTGCTCTTGAGATACAAGTGCCGCATCAGGCCAAACTACTCCGACCCGCACGCCACAATCCACACCCTCAAACTGCAAGCGCGCTATCCCCTCGGGCCGCTCAGCCTCACCACCACAGCCGACCTCGCGGCAAACCGACCCGCCAAGACCTGCGGATGGATGCTCGCCCAAAAAGCCACCTATATACTCTCTAATACCACCCGCTTCGGACTGGCACTGGCCCAGTTCCACACCGACACCTATGCCGACGCCCTGCGACTCTACGAGCCCACACTGCTATATTCCACCACCTTTCCCACCCTCTATTACCACGGCCAGCGCCTCGCCCTGACCGCAGTGCACACCATCGGCCCCCTGTCTCTCGCCCTCAAATACTCCCTCACCCACTACACCAACCGCCAGAGCATAGGCACAGGCCTCCGCTCCTACAACGGCTCTACACTGCAAGACATCTCAGTGCAGTTAGTCGCAAGATTCTAAGAATCCACGCCCGCCACACCACGTCCTTCCACAGTAACAATCGTTCTCTTGCCGTTCACTTAATGCGTCCTAAACAAACTTTTCTGCGCCCTAAAAATATCACGATTCGTGCTAATTTCCGTTCACAGCGCTGAGAACAGAAATTAGCACGCACTTAGTTTTAGAAAGAGCGAATTTTGG
>JAZUHM010000035.1:0-1821 GCA_045641725.1 Bacteroidaceae bacterium
GCTGTGGATAGCCCTGTGGCTGCTGAGGAGCCTGAGGCTGATACGGCTGCTGTGCCTGAGGCTGCTGAGGAGCCTGTGGCTGATACGACTGCTGTGGTGCCTGTGGCTGCTGAGGAGCCTGAGGCTGATATGGCTGCTGATATGACTGCTGAGCCTCTGGATTATAAGTATTTTCTTCCATATTTATAAATGTGTTGTTTTTAGATTAGTATTTTGCTTTGCAAATATAACGAATTATATAATGAACAGCAAAAAAATCACGACAAAATCAATTAAAAATTGCAAAAACAATAATTGTACCATAATATTAGACCAAATTTTGGTAGTTTTTTATTATCTTTGCAATTCAAACGGAAGTGATCCGTAATCTGCGAACATGGCCAGGAACATAAAAGACATCAAGAAAAAGTTCAATATCATAGGCAACGACCCTGCATTAAACAAGGCCGTGGAGACAGCCTGTATCATAGCCCAATACGACGACCTGCCCGTGCTCGTACTGGGCGAGAACGGCACCGGCAAAGAAGTCTTTTACAAAATTATCCACGCCTGCAGCAAACGCAGCAGCAAGACCCCGTTCGCAATAAACTGCAGCGCAGAACCTGCCGGACTGATCCACTCCAACTTCTTTGGTCACAAAAAGGGATCTTATACCGACGCCTCCGAAGACCGCGAAGGCTATTTCTCGCAATACAGCAACAGCACCATATTCCTTGACGAGATTGGCGACATGCCATTGCCCATGCAGGCCATGCTGCTCAGAGTGCTCGAGACAGGCGAATACGTGCCCATGGGCTCCAACGAGACCAAAATCACCCACGCCCGCATCGTGGCCGCCACTAATGTGGACCTGGAACAAGCCATCAGGAAAGGCCGCTTCCGCCGCGACCTCTACGAGCGCATCAAGGGCATAACAATCAAAATTCCGCCACTGCGCGAGCGCAAAAGCGACATTCCCGAGTTGTTTAACGAGTTCGCCCTCCACTATCAAGAGAAATTCCAGACAGAAGACCCTGTCGTGCTGGACGAGGCTGCCGAAAAGATATTAATCAACTACTCATGGCCTGGCAATGTGAGAGACTTAAAGACTCTTGTGCAGAATCTCACCACGCTTTCGCCCGAACGCGTCATCACGCCAAAGATTCTTGCCGACTTCGGCAATTTCGACGAGAGCAATATGCCTGCCACGATGAAAAGCGACGCCTATAACGAAAATTTCGACGCCAACGCCATGTTTACCCTGATAGGAAAAATCTCCGCCAGAATCGCCGAGCTCGAAAACAAGGTGCAATACCTGACCGAAATGGTCAACCCTGCCGGCGCCCCGATAGCGTCAGCCCCCAAACAACTGCCACCAGCAGACAACAACAAGCACACACTCAATCTCGTCGATGCCGGCGACTATGTAGAAGTAGACGAAAACCCGCAACAATGAAATCAGTACTCCAAAAACAGGCTAACATACTACGCGCCCTGGGGTCAATAGCCCTCATGATGCTACTGGTCGGCTGCAGCGTTCGCTACAGTCTGACAGGCGCATCGGTGGACTATGTCACTACCAAGACCATCCAGATATCTGATTTCCCGCTACGTTCGTCATACGTCTGGGCCCCGATGCACTCAATGTTCAACAATGAGCTCTCCGACATATTTGCCCGACAGACAAAGCTCACACAGGTCAAGCGCAACGGCGACCTCCAGCTTGCCGGCGAAATCGTGGAATACAGCCAGTTCAACAAGGCCGTATCCGCCGACGGATATTCATCACAAACACAGCTCAAGATGAGCGTCAACGTGCGCTTCGTCAACACCAAGAAGCAC